>JBBPZK010000124.1:0-15354 GCA_038199155.1 Rubrobacterales bacterium
AGCCGTCTTCCCGGAGAGTTCCATAAACCCGAAGCTCGCCAAAACCATCGCCCGCCAGACCGGCGCTTCCTCCAATTACACTCTCTACGGGGACACTTTGGGGGAGAGGGGATCCAACGGCGATACCTACCTGAAGATGGAGGCGGCCAACGCGACGGCGATGGTCAAAGGCTTTACCGGGGGCGACAAGACCTGCGACGTCCCGGCTGGCTGATGGAGAACGGAAAAGACAATCCTTATCTCGCGGAAGTCTCCGGGCTCTCGGCCGGGTACGCAGGGCGCACGGTCTTGCGGGACATCGGCTTCAGAGTCGAGGCGGGAAGCATGGTCGGGGTGCTCGGCCCCAACGGCGGCGGCAAGACAACGCTTTTCAAAGTGTTGCTCGGAGAGCTTGCGCCGTTCGAAGGGTCCGTCAGCGTCGGCGCGCGTTGCGGCGTGGTCCCGCAGACGGAGCGCTCCAGGATCGACTACCCGGTGAGCGTGCTTGACGTGGCGCTCATGGGTACCCTGGGCAGGCTCCCTTGGTGGAAGCGGCCGGGGCGTGTCGAACGCCGGAACGCGCTCGATGCTCTTGGGGAAGTCGGCTTGCGGGATCTCTCCGACCGACAATTTGGTGAGCTTTCGGGCGGACAGCGTCAGCGGGTGCTGGTCGCGCGGGCGCTGGTCCAGGACGCCAGGCTGCTGCTGCTCGACGAGCCGTTCTCAGGTCTCGACGGGCCTAGCGTCAAACGTTTGAGTCTGCTGCTGGACCGCCTGTCGTCGGAAGGCAGGGGGCTGATGGTCTCGATCCACGACCTCGAACAGGTACGCGATTGGGACCAGGTGCTCTGCCTCAACCAGCGCCAGGTCGCCTTCGGCAAACCCTCCGAAGTACTCACCCGCCCGGTCATAGAGGTGACCTATGGGACGCGGGTAGTGATGCTCGGCGACGGAAACTCCGGTAGAAAGACCGGGATACTTCCCGCCCACCATCACGACGGGGAAGGGCGTCGGGGCGATGTCTGAGGTCTTGCAGGCAATCTTCGAGCCCTGGACGCAAGGGATAATGCAGCGGGCGCTCGCGGAGGTTGGGTTGTTGGGTCTCGTCGGTGGCGCTTTGGGGTGTTGGATCCTCTTCTACGAGCTTTCCTACAGCGCCGAGTCACTGGCGCACGCCTTATTTCCAGGGTTGGCGGTCGCGGCGCTCACCGGGCTGCCGCTACTGCTCGGGGCCGGGGTGGGCGTGGTCGTGGCGGCGGTAGCGGTCGCCGTACTGGGACGGGCGCCGGAGATCGGCCGGGATACCTCCGTCGCCGTCGTCATAAGCGCTCTCTTCGGCTTCGGGGTCGTACTCGCCCTCTCACCGGCCTCTCCGCCCGGATTGCAAGGCCTGCTCTTCGGGGACGTCCTCGGCGTTTCGAACCTCGACCTGCTGCTCGCCGGCGCGCTCGCGGTGGTCGTGCTGGTCTCGCTAAGGCTCCTGCACGGCCAGCTACTCGCGGTAGGGTTCGACCGGACGACCGCCCGCTCCATAGGCGCAAATCCACGCCTCGCGGACATCGCTTTGCTCGTCTTGATCGGTCTGGCGACCGTGGTCGCCGTCCAGGGACTGGGAAACCTGCTCGTGGTGGCAGTGCTCGTCGGACCCGCCGCCACCGCCCGCCTGCTCGTCCGGAGGATGGTCCCGATGATGGCGCTCGCCACCTTTCTGGCGTTTCTGGCGGGCGTTTTCGGACTTTACCTCTCGTACTATGCCGGGACTGCGGGCGGGGCTTCAGTCGCCGGTTGCATGGTCGTCCTGTATCTGGTCACACTACCCTTAAGCGCCTTGCGACGGGAACGCCGGAAACTCGACGCGCCGGGCGCCGGGTCGCCGGACCTTATCCCGGAAGCGACCTGGAGCGACCTGGATGTATGAGTTGGTTTTCGGGCCTTTTGCCTTGCCGTTCGCTCAGCGCGGGCTCGTCGAGGTGCTCGCGTTATCTGTAGGGGCGGGGCTGCTCGGGACCTGGATCGTGCTTCGGGGACTCGCTTTTTACTCACACGCCGTTGGGATGGCCGCCTTCCCCGGTCTGGTACTCGCCGGCGGACTTGGATTCGCCGCCCCGATAGGCGCTTTTCTTACGGCCGTTATTTTCGCCGGCGGGCTCGAACGCCTCTCTCGCGGTAAGAAGTCCGGCTACGACAGCCTTACCGCGCTGGTGTTGGTTGGGATGGTGGCGTTGGGCGTTATTCTGGCTAGCGACGTCTTTCTCTCTGGCTCTGACATAGATACGCTACTTTTCGGCAGTTTGTTGGCGATCAGCTCCGGGGACGTCGTCTTCGCGGCAGTGGCAAGCGCGGCGGCGATTGCCGCGACGTTCTTGTTCGGGCGGGTGTGGCTGGCGGCTGGTTTCGACCCGGAATCGGTCCGTTCGCTCGGGGTAGGATCCAGGTTCCCGGACGGCGTGCTGCTGGTCCTGATCTCCCTATCCATCACTTCCGCCCTCTCGGCCGCCGGAGCGGTCCTGGTCACGGCCCTCTTCGTCGTACCGGCCGCCACCATGCGCCTGTTCGTCCGGCGCATGCTCTCCTGGCAATTCGGCAGTGTGGCGCTCGTGGCTGTGGAAGGTACCCTTGGACTTTGGCTCTCCGTACAGACAAACGCTCCTCCCGGCGCGACCATCGCGATGCTCTCCGGCGCTGTTTTCGTAGTGGCCGTTGTCGCCCGCCGATACACCCGAACCCATGCGGTTTATAAAAAACAAAGCGCGTGAGTTTCTGCAACTTCCTCAAAAAACTACTAAAGTTCTCATCTTTACGGGACGATAACCAAAATATAGTTTCGTAAACAGCAATGCTCCAGATACAAAAGGAGGGGGAGCAATGTGTTCTGAATGCTGCGGGCCGTCGTCCGCAACAAAGCCGTGGGTCGCGATGGACCGGCGGCAATTCCTGAAGATCGGTGGCGCGGGGCTGGCTGGCGCCATGTTGCTCGGCACCATCGGCGCGGGCAGCGCTTTCGCCCGGACTGGTGCTTTGACGGCCGATTTCGAGAAGGCCGCGAAGAAGTACGACGTGCCGGAGGATTTGCTCCTCGCCATGGGCTACGTCAACTCTCTCTGGGAGATGCCACCGGAGAGGCTCGGCGACTATGATCCGGGAAACATCCACGGAATGGGAGGGTACGGGGTCATGCACTTGCGCCAGGACCCCGAGATGAAGACCCTGGGCAAGGCCGCTTCGATCACGGGCACGCCCAGTAAAGACCTCAAGACCGACCTGGCGAAGAACATAATGGGTGGCGCCGCTGTCCTTGCGAACCTTCAGGGGAGCAACAAGAGCGCTAACTTGAACGACTGGTACGATGCGGTGAAAGAGTACGGTGGCGGCAGCCTGTACGCCAATCAGGTCTACAGCACGCTCAAGGACGGCGCGAAGGCTACGGTGGACGGTGAGCAGGTACAGCTCGCGCCCCAGCCTCAGGCCCAGACCCAGGCGACCTTTACGACGATGGCGACCGCGGATTATCCGAGGGCTACCTGGTACGGTGCCAGCTCCAGTAACTACTCGACCGCGAGCCGGGGCGCCGCCCAGATAGACACCATCGTGATCCACGTAACGCAGGGCTCCTGGTCTTCGGCCATAAACTGGTTCGGCGACTCGAGGGCCGGAGTCTCAGCCCACTACGTGATGCGCCGCAGCGACGGGTTCGCAGGGCAGTGCGTGCGCGAGAAGGATATCGCCTGGCACGCCGGAAACTGGAACTACAACACCCGGAGCATCGGCATAGAGCACGAGGGTTACGCAGACAACTCCGGCACCTGGACGGACGCCATGCTCCGAGGCTCCGCTAGGCTGTCGGCGTACTTGTGCAAGAAGTACGGCATCCCGATCGACCGGACGCGCATAATCGGCCACGGAGAAGTCCCGAATTCTCCGCATCCCTACTGCCCCGGTTCCTACTTCCCGTGGGACAAGTACATGAACCTCGTCCGTTACTACACTGGAGGTAGCACCGCCAAAAGCGTATACACGCAGATAGTGGACAACACTTCTCCACGTTTCAGCGCTTCGGGCGCCTGGCAACTCAGCGATTGGAACTCTCAACGCTACGGTAAGAATTATCGTTACGCAACGCCAAAGGCCGTGAGGGACAACGCCAAGTTCAAGATCAGCATTCCCAAAACGGGTGGCTACACAGTCTACGGTCGCTGGCCGGCAAACGCCGGTTATAACAACCGCACGATCTTCTACGTCAGGACGTGGGGAGGCTGGGTCAAGAGGGTCGTCAACCAGCGCTACAACGGTGGCAAGTGGGTCAAGCTCGGGACCTTCAAGATGGGGGCTGGGGACCGCGTGCGGGTAATGATTCCCAGGAGGAGTGTCGGTACCGGTTATCTTATCGCCGACGCGGTAATGGTCAGGGGGGCGTAAGGCTCAGGAGTAGTAGAAGAGCCAGGCGCCGAGCAGCAGGACCTCGGCGCCGAAGGCTATAGCGGTTGGTCTCAGGGAGAGAGTTTTCTTCCTGGAGTAGAGCGTCGGGGCCGTGAGCCAGCCGAAGATCAAACCGCCCGTGAGCCCGCCGATGTGAACGGTGCTGCTTATGCCCTGGACGGAGAAGCCGAAGGCGAGGTTGAGCGCCGTCAGGATGAGGAGTTGGCGGATCAGGGGGTTCTCCCAGGAGAAGGTCCCCTGACGGATCGAATACCCGAATATCCCTCCGAGCAGCCCGAAGATGGCTCCCGAAGCCCCGACCGCTCCCGTAGCAAAACCCCCGAAGTAAAGGTATGCGATGCCTCCGGCGAGGCCGCTGAGGAGGTACAGCGCCAAGAACCGGGCTTTGCCGAAGATCTGCTCGGTGAAGGAGCCGACGAAGTACAGCGAGAGCATGTTGACCGAGAGGTGGATAAACCCGGCGTGCAGGAACATGCTCGTGAGCAGGAGCCATATCTGTCCCTGCGCGACGGCGGCTGGGAGCAACCATCCGTATTCGATTATGGACGACGGCTGATCGACTAGCCCGACGTTCCAGGGGGTCGGCGGGGAGGCGGAGGTTCCGAGGACGACCACGGCGACGTAGACGAGCACGCACGCACCTATGATGCTGAAGGTTACGGGTAGCCGGGAGAGCTGCAAAGAGACGCGCCGGAGGGCGACTAGCGGTTGTTTATCTCACGGACGGCGTCGCCGACCTGTACCTTGGAGAGGTCTCTCAGTGGGCCGCCGAGCATTGATTCCATGTCGTCTGGGTCATCTTCCTCGGGCGGGTTGAACCCGAAGCCCTGGACCTGCACGCCCTCGCCGAACATCTGGCCGAACATGCGCTGGAGGTTCTCCTGCATGTCGCCTATACCCGCGAACGGCGTCTCTGCGTTCCGGAGGCGGGCTACGGAGAGCCTGTCCTGGACCTCGGTTACCTCTGCCTGCGCCTTGATATCTTCGACGGTGCCTAGAGTCTCGCCGGTATCCGGATCCCAGACTTTCTCGCCTTCGGGGGTGAAGATCTCGAAAAGCATCCCCTGCCGAACGCCCTGATCGCGGCCCCGGTTTATGACGATCTCGTTGTTGCCGAGTATCTTGGCTACCTTGCCTTCAACAGCCATCCGGCTATCTACCTCCATTCAAAGAAGAACTGAGGAAGATTATATCTCTCACAGCAACGGTTCGCGGCAGCCGCTAGAATCTTCGCCATGACGGAAAACGATAGCAGGACAAACAGGATCGGACGCCACCTTCCGACCTCCGGCGGCATGAACAAGCTACTGGAACGGGCCGAACAACTAGGCTGCGAGACGGTTCAGGTCTTCGTCTCGAACCCTCAAGGATGGGCCGAACCTGCATCCCGCCCCGACGCGGAGGACTTTATCGAGGGAGCGTCCACCCTGGGTCTCTCGCCGGTGGTCGTCCACTCGAAGTACCTCATAAACCTCGCCTCTACGAAGCCCGAGAGCCGTGAGAGGTCCGTCCGGTCTCTGGCGAGCGAGTTGGTTGCGGCCGGTGAGATCGGGGCTGAGTTTGTCGTCGTCCACTGCGGCAGTCACGGTGGCGACGGAGAAGAGGAGGGCTTGAAGAGGCTCGCCGACGGCTTGATCCGGGCTAGGGAGATGGCATCCGCAGAAGCTGTCAGCCGTCCACCGGCAGAGCCGATAGCGGAGAACTCAGTCGGCGCGGGGACCCAGCTCTGCTCCACTTTCGAGGCTCTTGGCCGGGTCGCACGTGGCGCGGAGGTGCGGGTGTGTATCGACACGGCGCATTCTTTCGTCGCCGGTTACGACCTCTCGACGCCGGACGGCGCCCGGAAGGTTGCGGAGGAGTTGCGGGAGAATCTCGGCTCCGGGGTGGCGCTGCTCCACCTCAACGACGCGAAAAACGAGCTCGGAAGTCACAGGGACGGCCATCGCAGAATCGGTGAGGGGCAGGTTCCGGTCGAATCCTGGGCGGCGCTTTTCGACTCCCTTCCGGGGGTTCCCGTGGTGATGGAGACGCCCTACGACACCCCGGAGGTGGACGCCGAGCAGGTCCGGATCGTCAAGGAATTGGCTGGTGGGTTGCCAAATACGGTGCGGGGAATATAGAATCTGTCCATGAAGACGGTGGATATAAGCCAGACGCAGCACGGTAAAGACCTTCTTTCGGCGATCGGCGAGACCCTGCGAACCGAGCGTACCGAGCGCGGCCTGACCTTGAGGCAGGTCTCTGAGGGGGCGCACGTCTCCGTCTCTTACCTGGCGGAGATCGAACGCGGCGAGAAGGATCCCTCCTCGCGGGTCCTGGAGAGCATCGCCGGCGGCCTGGACATGGAAGTGGGAGGATTGCTGCTCCGCATCGCACTGGCCCTCGAACCGGACCCTGTTACTCCCCTAAAGGAGAGCCTGGCGGCGTAGAGACTCGTCTCCGCCGGGCTAGAACCCTCCGCCCCCCACGAAATACGCCAGCAGTATGCCTATAGAGTTGTAACCGGCGTGGGCCAGGAAGCTGGCCGTGGTGTTGACGTACTTGCGGAGCAAGCCGAGGCCGACAGCCAGCAGGAAGATAAAAACTAGTAATACTGACAGGCCGTACTGGATGTGCATCGAGGCGAACAGTATCGAGGTCGGGATGATGCCCAAGATCGGTTGGATGGCGCCCCGGAAGATAGTCTCTTCTCCGAGCGCCGCCCCAAACCCGATCAGCAAAGCGAAGAAAACCGCCGAGACCGGCGAGAGACCCTTCGGGCTAAAGAGGTTATTGGAGAGGGTGCCGACGCGTCGGGCGAGGTCCGGCTGGAGGTTCTGGAACAGGATGTTTGCGCTCGCCGAGACCGCGAACGCCAAAACGATAAACAGCGCCACCACGATCAGGTGCTTCGCTTTTATCCGCCCGTAGCCGAGCCTGGATAGCGTCTGACGGAAATTACGTCGCACGCCGAGACCCACGCCCGCGAGCCCGACGGCCACGAACGGAAGCTGGCTGGCCGCCACCGTCCCGATCGAGAGCCTGCCGGTCGAGAAGAGTGCGCTCACGTTCGAGGATTGCGTAAAGACCAGGAAACTAACCGCGTTGTTGACGAGCACCATGACGAAAAGCCACAGCGCCAGGAAGATCGGCGGGTCAGCCCAGAAAGCGTTCTTCGGCGGACGGCCCATGATCTTCAGTAGCGGCGGTATGCACAGCCCAAGTCCCACGAGACCAGCTACCAGAGCCGCCACGCCACCCCCGACAAAAGCAAGTCGTTGGGAGTCTGGAACCAGGTTTCCCGTGGCACGTAAGATCAAACCAAGCCCCACGGCGGCCCCGATGGCGGCTACCAGTAGAGAGAAGGCGAGCAGGCTGACCCACAGCGTGATTTCCGCGCTCCGGTTCTTTCTGGCCCACTGCGCCAGTAGCGCCAAGCCGACGACGAAAATAGTGACCACAAACGTCAAGAGCGCAGTCAACAGACACGAGCCTTTCTAGGTAAGATGAACCCTTTTAGAGCCACCTAAAGATTACCACGGAAGAGGGGGCCGGCCCGTGCGAAATCCACGGGCCGGCGCTTCACCGGGCCGGAAAGAGGGGGAAAGTAGGTGGGCTGGCCCAGTTATCCTTACTTTAATCGGGCAAGGTTTCATCGCCGCAACTTTTAGATAACACTTCGATAACACTTTTACCGCACGCCGTCCTGCTTACGGGTCCCGATTCTCGCCCCGCTCCAATCCATCTAGTATGGGTCCAAGAGCTTCGTCCCTGGCGGCTTCGTACTCTTCGAGCTTCCCGGCCTGTTGTGCGAGCGCCGCCATGCGTCCTGTCAGGCCCGTGCCGCCGCGGGTCGCGAGTATGCGCCATCCGAGTATCCTGTAGCAGCGCTCTAGAAGCGGGTCTTCGCGCCCTCCTTCCAGCAAATCTTCGAGGGCCGCGTGGAGGGCCTCGGCCTCCGCCAGCGAGAGAGCAAAGTTTACCTCCGTCTTCTCGCTATCCAACGGTTAGAGGACTTTTTCGAGGTATATTCGTTCGCGGGTGATGACTAGCCGGAGGGCTTCCGGCGACTTTCCGAGGTAGCTGCTCCATTCGCTCTCGAATACCTCGGAGTGGAGGGCGTCGGTCTTGATGGTCAGGCCGTCCGCCTTCTCTTCGAGGACTACCTCGTGCTCGGAGAGCTGTCCGCGCCGAACCGGGTCGCGGCGGTAGATGGAGTTGCGGGACCTGAAGCTCTGCACGCTGGACGGTGTGGTGTTCAACTCTTGGGCGATCCACTCGTCCCCGCGCCCCTCTTCTACCCAGCGACGGATCCTGGCCGCGTGGGGCTTTAATGCTACTCTCCTGGTTTCCAAAGCCCCTTCTCCTCACCTCTACACTCGTTTTCTAATCTATATGTATCACTTCTGGTTACCCGCCGCCAGAAATTGTCGGCTCTTCGATGGAGGAGTCCAATGGCTCGGTTGAGCATCAAACCGGCAAAGGCGACGAAGTGCAGACCGGCTGCCGTGGCCGGCTGCCTCTCATAATCCTTTATCAACCTCCGAGACCTCGATTAGCATTCGACCTCACGGGCGAGGAGCATCTCCCATAGTGAGATGAGAGACGCTCCATTTTGTCGAGCATCACTTTATCTGTGCCGGAAGGTTTCGGATGACAGTCCATGCAGTAGAACGGACCGCTCGCGTCTGATGCCGACACCTTGTTACTGCAAGGTAAAGAACAAGACAGCCCCAACTACCACGATTAGCAACAAAGCCACCAGCAGTCCCACCGCAGCGGGGATCAGGACCACTAGCGCGGCCTTGCCGGTCGTCGTCTCGTGAACTTCCCGCACGCCGATAATGGACAAGGTTATGGAAGCTACGGTGGCCACCAGCGGTCCCAGTACCGGGATCCAGCTCACGAGCTGCGCAACGTTCGCGTAAGAAACTACCCGGAACGTGGCCTCGAAACCGGTATTAGCGGGCTTGATAATAAGGGCGACCAGCAAATGCAGAATGCCGGCGCCTATGAACAACGCTATCGTAGAGATGATCGGTGTGAAGAACATGGAGGTTACGAAGGCCCCGATTGCTCTCCATACGCCCCCGTCTCCTATGCCCACGGTGGCGTACAGTATCCCCAGAAAACCACCGATAGCCGCCGAGATCACGGCGCAGACCAGGGCGAAGATCAAGGGGTTCACAAAGTCTCCCCGCCTCGCTATGTTGCGAAAGAAGCCGACAGGATGGGTAACCAGATCCCCGACCGCGCCCACGAAGCTTTGCACGGGATCAGTATAGGTAAACTCCGCTGTTGCAGAGCCGATGGATACTTTACCTGGGTCTTCACCAGGATTGTCTCCCGCCACGCCGTAGTTCTGTTGATCGCTTTGCATTACCAACTCCTTCTCTACGCTCTCCAGCCTACGAGATGAGCTTATTCCACAGCATGCGCCTTGCCATCGGTCCAGAGGAGTAATTCGGGTGGTCCTTCAGAACCAATCGTGTTTAATCTGGTTGTGGAACGCGATTTCGCTGGCGAGGTGCTTTGCCCGGCATCGCGGTTTCGTCGGTTGGTGAAGGACTACGAGAGGTTGCCCTCTACTCTAGCCGGGCTGCGCTTCGTCGCCTTCGCTTGTCTTTTTCCGCGCCAAGCAACCTCTATCCCCGGTACGGGTTCGTAATACGCTCTAGCCGAGCGTCAAGTACAGCATCCAGAGCACCAGGATGCCGCGCGCGCTCCAGGCGATGGTGCGGACCCAGTTCGAAGTGACCAGGAAACGGTGGGCGCGGGGGTCGAAGCCGAGCCCCAGCGTGCGGTGTCCCGGCACCTGCAACAGCGCGGTAGAGAGCCAGACAACGGCCAGCAGGACTGCTCCGGCCCAGGGCAATAGCGTCGGCACGGGTTCTGGGTGCAGGAAGATCAGCGGTATGGTCGTTGCCGCTTCCAGGAGCATCGGCGGCCCGACGACGTAGGTCGTGAGGCGCGAGTGGTCCTCGGAGTAGGCCGTGAATGACTCTGCTCCTACGCTCCCGAAGAGCGGGTAGTGGACCACCTGCACGAACCAGATCACACCTACCATCACGAGCGTCGCAGCCGCGTTCGCGAGGAGTAGAAGTTCCACGTACCGTCCCCGGTGTTTCCTATTGCTCCCGGCCGAGCAGTCGGTCGGCGGCGGCGAGGCCGGAGAGTGACGCCCCTTCGACCTTCGGCTGGCCGAACGCGTCCCCGGCGAAGATCAAGGGCGGCTCTTCGTTCGCCGCGAGGTACGAGTCCTGGTGGGCGTTTGTTACCCAACTGTAGCGCCAGCGGGCGAGGGAGGTGTCGAGCACCTTGCCTTCCAGAGACGTTTCTAGTTGTTGACCGGCGAGGTCGAGGAGTTGGCGGGAGATCTCTTCCTCGGGCTCGTCGTAATGATCTCGGCTCCAGCCGGGCCCGGCGTGGATGGTTATGCCGTTCGCCTCCGAGATGCCCTTCTGGCGGTTGTCACCGATCCAATCGAGCGGCTCACCCTTGATCTGCATACCACCGGGCTCCGGCACCACCGCCGGACCGTCGAGCAGCGCCATGAGCGCCAGACACGGATCGTAGGCGACCTTCTCCAGCTCTCGCCGCACTTCATCCGGGAGGCCGAAGTCGCCGGAGGAGGCGAGCGCCAACGACTGCGGCACCGGGGCCGCCAGGATGAGGGCCGCGCCTTCTACCCGCATCCCGGACTCCACAACTACTTCCCAGACATCGTCCCGCAGGTTTATCCTCACGACTCGCTCGCCGGTACGAACATCCAGGTCTCGCGCCAGGTACTTCGGTATAGAGGTCATACCTTCGGCGCCCCGGTAGCGGGGATGACCGTCTTCGCTACGCTCGCCACTCGCGTCCGTGAAGCCGCGGGTCCATTCCTCAACGACGCCGGCGGACATCAAGTTCTCCACCAGCCCGCCGAATCGGTCACCTCGAACGGTGAAGAACTGGGTGCCGTGGTCGAAGTTGCCGTCTCCGACGCGGCGGGTCGCCATCCGACCGCCGACGCCGCGCCCTTTGTCCAGGACGACGACGCGCCACCCGTTGTCCCGCAACTCGTTGGCGGCGAGAAGGCCAGCCATACCGGCCCCGACTATTACGCAAGGGTTGTCCGTCATGGGCGTCACCTAGCTGCTCTTTGAGCGTCGGGGAAGGGGGCGGAGGGTCGAGAGGCCGCCGTCGACACCGATGACTTGCCCCGTCATCCAGCTCTGGGCCGGGTCCAGGAGCCAGGCTATGGTCGAGGCGATGTCTTCCGGCTCGCCGAGTCTTCCTAGAGGATGAAGGTCGAGGGAGGCTTGGCGGGCGGTGTCGCTGCGGGTCACGTTCGCCGTCATCTGCGTCTGGATGAGGCCGGGTGCGACCGCGTTGAAGCGAAGGCTGCGGGAAACGTATGAGGCGGCGGAGGCAAGGGTCAGGCCGATCACCGCTCCCTTGGCAGCCGCCACCGCCTCGTGGTTGGCGAGCCCGACACGGGCCGCGACCGAGGAGATCAAAACCACAGAGCCGCCGTCTGGCATGTGCTTGGCCGCCGCCTTGACGGTCCCGAAAGCCGTGTTCAGGTTCAAGGAGAGCGTCTCGGCGAACTCATCCTCCGTGGTCAAGTGGGCCGGCTTCAGCATGAAAGAGCCGACGCAGTTTGCCGCCCCGTCCACGCGCCCGAATTCTTCCACGGCCTTCTCGAACAGCGCGTCTACTTCCTTCGTTTTCGTCGCGTCGAGCACGGAGGTGACGGCGCCGTACTCTTTGTCGAGAGAGGTCAGCTTCTCCTCGTCGCGGGCTCCGGCGACTATGCGGGCGCCGCTTTCAGAGAGACGGCGGCACAGCTCGCTGCCGATGCCGCCCGTCGCGCCGAGTATGACGTAGACCGGGGTTTCGTTATCCATGATGGGCGGGGCCTTTCTGTAGCCGATGAAGCTCTGCCGCCTTCATTATGGACTGGAAGTGAACGTCTACTGTGTGTGATATCTCGTTTGCGTATCCTCCGGCCATCGTCAGGGCTACCGGGATGTTGCGCTCGCGGCAGGTTTCTAAGACCATTCGGTCCCGTTCGGCGAGCCCTTCTTTGCTCACGGAAAGTCGGCCGAGCCTGTCTCCTTCGAACGGGTCGGCGCCTGCCAGGTAGATCGCGAGTTGTGCCCCCGAGGCGTCGAGCGCTTTCTCAAGACTGCTTTCCAGCGCGCCTAAGAACTCCGTATCGTCCGCGCCGTCGGGGAGGGCCATGTCCAGGTCACTCTCTTCCTTGTGAAACGGAAAGTTCTTCGCGCCGTGGATCGAGAAAGTAAACACGGATGAATCTCCTCGCAGGATGGCCGCCGACCCGTTCCCCTGATGCACGTCGGTGTCGATCAGGACGACCTGCTCCACGAGCCCTTCGGATTGCAACGCTCGGGCGGTGATGGCGCTGTCGTTGAAGACGCAGTACCCTTCGCCCCGGTCGGCGAAAGCGTGGTGGGTGCCGCCGGCCAGGTTCGCCGCGAACCCCTCTTCGAGTGCGGCCCGGCAGGCCCCCAGGGTGCCACCGGAAGCCCGGCGCGAGCGCTCGACCATCTCCTCCGACCACGGGAAACCTATGCGCCGCATCTCTTTTTTGGAAACGGTCCCATCCACGACGCGCTCCAGGTAACCTTTGTCGTGGGCGCGTAGGATCTCCCAGTCCGTGACCGCCTCCGGGACACACAGTTCTCCGGGGTCGCAGATCCCCGCCGCCTCGACCTGCTCGCGGAGCATCGAATACTTGACCATCGGGAAGCGATGTCCCTCGGGCAGCGGCAGAACGAACAGGTCGCTGTAGAAGACTTTCATCGGACCAATGTAGTACATCCCGCCGACCGTCGCGGGGAGAGCTTTTATAAAACAGCCCCTCGCGCTGTGGTAGCATCCTCTGCTTACAAGAGTTTGGAACCTTACGGACAACAACGCCTCTTCGAGGAGACACCGGGAGAGATAGAGCCGCCGGAGCCCGGTCTCTATCTCGGTACCTCCGGCTGGTCCTACGCCGACTGGGAAGGGAGCGTCTACCCTGCGAACCTTCCTGCCGCATCCCGGTTGGCAGAGTACGTTAAGGACTACGCTACCGTCGAGATAGACTCGACCTTCTATGGCACTCCCCGGCGCGCGACGGTCGAGCGCTGGCGGGAGGTCGCGCCGGAAGGCTTCCTCTTCTCCGCCAAGTTCCCTCGTGAGATCTCCCACGAGAAAGCTCTCGTCGGCTGCGAGCGCGAGGCGGAGGCGTTCGTCGACACTATGGGTTATCTTGGCGAGAAGCTCGGGCCGCTGCTCTTGCAGTTGCCGCCGTATTTCCCGGCGGGTGAGATCGAGACGCTTGACCTCTTCCTATCCAGGTTGCCGGAAGGCTTCCGGTACGCGGTGGAGGTGCGCCACCGCAGTTGGGTCGGTTCTGATCTTCCCGACCTGTTGCGGGAGCGAAACGCGGCGCTCGTCCTCGTTGACTACCCGAAGATGCCGCGAATGGAACATGCGACCACCGACTTCTCATACATTCGCTGGCTCGGCGACAGGAACGAGTTCCCCTCCGGGCATACGCATCCCAAAAGGGATCGCAAGGATGACCTGAGTTGGTGGTCGGGAGTCGTGGATGGGTTCCTACAAGAAGGCAAGACCGTGTTCGCCTACGCCAACAATCACTACCAGAACCACTCTCCCTCGACGCTGGAGCAGTTTCTGGAGATCCGGGGCGGTGGAGGGTAGGCGTGGCAGTCCCAGTCGTCTTCAGCACGGGTTCTCTGTATCCGTTTGGCCTGGAACGGGTCTTTGGCTGGGCTGCGCAGGTAGGTTTCGACGGCGTGGAAGTCATGATGGATGAGCGTTGGGACACTCACCAATCCGATTACTTGAACGGGCTGAGCGAGAAATACGGGTTGCTGATCCGGGTGTTGCATCCGCCCATCGGGCGCGGGGCGTGGGGGCTCGGGGCGGAGGAAACCCTGATCCGGAGCGTCCGGCTCGCCTGTAAGATCGGGGCCGGAACGGTCATCGCCCATCCACCTTCCCTCGGGAGACCACTGTCCCGGTGGAGGGAAGGAGCGTTGGCCGAAGCGCGGAACCAGGGTGTCACGGTGGCGGTCGAGAACATGCCGAGGGGCGAAGCCCGCAGGTTCTTCATAGTCCGAAACCGTCGGGTCTGCGAGCCGGAAGACCTCGCCGGGCTCGGAGACGTGACGCTCGACACCAGCCATCTCGGGGCGAGCGGCCTGGACCCGATGCGCGCCTGGGACACGCTGAAGGACCGCTTGCGTCACGTGCACCTCTCCGACTCGAACTATATCCTCGGCCGCGACGAGCACCGCCTGCCGGGCAAGGGGAAGCTGCCGCTGAAAGAACTGCTCGCGGCCATCGGGGGGAGTGCTTATCCCGGCGTGGTGAGCCTGGAGCTAAAACCGTGGCCGCTCGGGACGCCGCACCCGGAGAAGATACTCTCGAACATGAGGGCGGCGTTGGAGTTCACGCGCGAGGGATTGGGGCGCGCTACCTCTTCGCTTTAGGGTTGAGCTTCGCCCGCTTCTTTACGTTGCTCTTTTCGAGGATGTTGCCCGATTCAGCTTGCCAGACGCCTTTGGAGACCAGCGCGATCATGTTGCCGCCGTCCTGAAGGCTGTCGGAGCCATATTTGGAGAAGGCGGCCAGAACGTAGGGCCGGTTGTTGTACTCCACGATCCCAACGTCGTTGTAGGTCCGGTCGATCCAACCGCCCTTGTTCGCGACCTTGACGTCCGGGGGAACGCCGGCTTCCATCCAGAACTCCAGGTTGTTCTGCTCCATCAAGCTGATCATCTCGTGACAACTCTGCTCGCTAGCGGCTTTGTTGTCGTAAATCTTCGAGAGAAGCGTCGCCATATCTTTCGGCGTGCTCCTGTTGTCCAGGTTCGGGACGGCGGCCCGTTCGCTCGAAACTTTCTGGTAGAGGGTGGTGTCGTTGGCGCCCAAAGAGTG
>JBBPZK010000125.1:0-3535 GCA_038199155.1 Rubrobacterales bacterium
CCCGTCGCGATCGAATCCGGCAAACGCAAAACCGCTGTCTTCCGCCGCGGCTGCGACAAGCGCCTGCGCAACGCGACCGGCATCCTCGCCGACACGACCCGCCACTGGCACCCCTGGGCACACGACACCTACACCCGAGCCCGCCACCGAGGCCACGACCACCCCCGCGCCATCCGCACCCTCGGACGCAGCTGGACCCGCGTGATCTGGGCCTGCTGGCACACCCACCAGCCCTACGACCAGACCCTCCACCGAGCCCTCCAGACGCTCACGGGTTGACACAGGACGTCTCATGCGGGCACCGGGTCCAGAGGCTCGGCGCCCGCGAGCACGCGCAGCGCGTCGGCGAGCGCGCGCCGTCGCACCTCGCCGAGCGCCTCCTCGGTAAAGGCCGCGGTATGGGGCGTCAGCGTGACCGAGGGGAGCTCGCGCAGGGGGTGATCGGCGGGCATGGGTTCCTCCGTGTAGACGTCGAGCCCGGCCGCGGCGAGGCGATGCTCCCGGCAGTCAATGCCAGGTACTCGTAGCCTACTTCCCCAGATGAGGTTTCGAGCGTCCTGTTCGCGAGGTCTATACTGCGCACCTCCGCCCGCAAGAAGTCGCAGCGGTCTTCGCAAAGGGCTGGTATGGACGAGAGGACACTTTCGGGATGTATGCGCCCGACGGCGACCTCGTGGGCAAGCGGCACGAAGGCGTACGATTCTTCCCTGTCTATGAGAAGCGTCTCGCCCGGACGGCGCAACTCCGGCGGCAGGCTTCGTACGAGAGATGCGCCGGAGAAGCCCGCTCCGACTACGACGAGTCGCGCATACCGGCGGGGCATCGCCTAGCTAACTCTTCGGCTCGGCAGCGACCTTACGAAAAGAACACTGGTTGTTCCGAGTACCCGAATTTTTGGCTCCGTCCGTTATCTGGATGGCCGGTCAGTAGTTCGAGAGTATATACGGAGATTGAAGATCATCCGGCGTGGGACTTTACAAACCTCGCGCCTGTCCGTACACTTTCTATAGAGACCGGTTTGGGTGCCGGTTGGGATTGGGAAACATAACAACCTGGAAAACTCGTCCTTTGGGGATAGAAAGGGGCTGTAGTGACGGAGGAGGCAGTGGTAGGGGTAGAAGACATTACCCCTGGGATAATCGTCAGGCACACTAGCAGGCGTCTGGGGAACCTCGAACCTTGCGAAGCTTGTGAGCGTTTGATCTCCGGAAGCATATCTTTTTCCGAGTTCGTGGATCAAGCCGGAAACGGCTTTCGCGAACTTCTCGATTTCATGACCGAGTACGACCTCCATCCCGGACGACCGGAGGATGTCGTGTTCTGCATGGACTGTCACGCCGATCCCGCCGAGCGGATGGTCTTACGCTCCCAACTGGAGCACCTCTACAATCAAGAGTACCCGAACCGGAAAACCGAGTAGAGAAAGCGCTAGTTCGAGCCGGAGCATTGTCCATGCGTCCGGCATGTTTTGCCGCTGCGGGTAAGATACTATGTACTTTATGGTAGCGGTAGTAATCCTGGTGCTAGTACTGGTCGCCATTTTCCTGGTGGCTTCGCTGGCCCTCGCGCGTTCTTCCAAAGAGGTCGAGAGCGCCCGCGACACGGAGTATGTGGAACTCGACGGGAGTTACATCCGTTACAGGATCACCGGAAATGGGCCGCCGCTCCTCCTGGTTCACGGTTGGCTACTCTCTTCGCGGATCTGGGACCGATTGGCGGAGCAGCTATCCGACCGGTTTACGGTCTATTCGCTCGACCTGAAAGGCTTCGGCGACTCGGATAAGCCTCTCACCGGATACGGGGTACGGCACGGCGGGAGACTTCTCTACTTGTTTTGTTCCCGCTTCGGCCTTAGCGGTGCGACCATCGTCGGCCACGATATCGGCGGGGGCATGGCTGTGAAGCTGGCCGTGGATCACCCGGAGATGGTCGGGAACCTCGTGCTGGTCTCGGTTCCGGCTGAGGAAGAGCAGATAGACCTGCCGACACTACTCTGGCTTACCACCTTGCCGGTCGTGGGACCGGTCTTCTACTCGCTTGGACAGTATATTGGTCCGTTGCGCTCTCTCTGGTTACGACCTTTCGTACTGCACAACAGAGACCTGCCCGGCGCGGTCGCTAAAGATGCTGGAAAGTCGGTGCCGGCGGCTGTACGCAAGACCCATGACGCCCTCCGGCAGGAGGTCCCGGATAGACGGCTTATAAGCCAGGCGCGTGGCGTCGGCGTTCCAGTGTTGCTCGTCGCTGGAGAAGAAGACCAGATCGTCGACCCTGAATCCGTCGAGACTTGGGCCGGCATCTTTGGGCGCTCGCGGATCGACCTTATAAGACGCTGCGGTCACCTGCCGATGGTCGAGCGCCACAAAGAGCTGGGCGACCTGATCCTCGGTTTCGTGAGCGGTGAAACCGTACAGGTACAGCCCGAGCAGCCCGTCTTGCAGCCGGAAATCCCGAGAGAGGAAAGAATTCCTCCGGCGAATACCGGGAGAGAGCCGAAAATACTACGTCGGAAGCGGCACGATACCACCCCGAGCAGGCCGAACTATACAGCTGGCTCGAATGACGATCCCGAGCAGCCTATTAAAGAGCCTCCGGTCCCGTCTCCCATGCAGCCCACCACGAATGGCCGGGATATGAGGCGCTCTTCACGGGGTCAAAAATCGGTACAAAGAGACTCTATACCCGTACCCGACGACTTGTTTGACTGGCCGGAGTCTTACAGCTCCCGTACACGGAAAGACGACCGGGAACCTCCCAAAGACGAGAGCGGCGAGGCGGAGAATACTAGCCGCGACTGAGCAGCGTTTGGCTACAATTCGTCAACGAGTGGTGAAGCTGAAGCGAGAGGCTCCTCCAGATTCCGGGCCATCGAGAAGCGTCTTTATGTGTACGACCTCGACGAACGTGTCGGGGATCACGCGAAAGCGAAAAACGGCAAGGATCTCCCGTATCTTATCCAGCGAATCTTCGTTTACGCCCGCACGCAGCGCCTCCTCTCTCGTCGGAAGCGGCAGGCCTGGCGCGACGTTGCGGGCGCCCTCCAGAAGCTCGCTCTTTTTCTCCTGGTAAGGAGCGGAGCCGACGAGTGGGCGGGTCTGTTCCCAGGCTTCGGAGAGGAAGTCCGGTCGGGTGGCGATCCCCCTTTAGTAGCTGGCTACGTTGGGGTGGCCGTGCAGCTCCTTTATCTCACCGAAGATGGCCTTTACTTCTCCTCCGGCTTCGTCTGGCGAAACCATCGGCAGCACGCTCGTACCCTCGGCTGCACCGGGCGAGACCGCATCTTCCGGCGCGTCCGAGTCCGAGCCCGGTTCTCCTCCCAGGCCTTCGTCAAGGGCGCTCGCGACGAGGAGCAGCTTCGGCAGGACGTAGTGGATCGTATCGGTAAAGCCGCGGATACTTTCCAGATCTCCCAGCGACGATAGATCCGAATCTCCAGTGCCGGACGACGGTTCGAGTAGCGCCTGCGACCGGAGGTTATCCGACGCCCGCTCGAAGGAGTCGGTGAGCAGGTGTGGCGCGAGTCGGTCCCAGGAGA
>JBBPZK010000126.1:0-4969 GCA_038199155.1 Rubrobacterales bacterium
AAGCCCTGGACCTCGAAGTTGCTCGGGTGTACCCACAGGATGGCGCGGGTGTTTTCGCCGATGGCCCGTTCGTAGTCCGAGAGTCGGGTCCTGTTCGTGGTTCCGACCTCGCGCAGGGTCGCGCCGGAGAGGGCGAGGACTTCGGGGATTCGGAAACCGCCCCCGATCTCTATGAGTTGGCCGCGAGAGACGATCACCTCTCCCCCAGAAGCTACCGCCGCGAGCGCCAGCAACGTCGCAGCCGCGCAGTTGTTGACGACGAGCGCGTCCTCCGCCCCGGAGATCTCACGCAAGAGCGGCACGGCGTGGTCGTAGCGCGACCCGCGACTCCCGGACCCGAGATCGTATTCGAGGTTCGAATATCCGGTCGCCGCCTCGACGACGGCCTCAGCCGCCCGCCGCGAGAGGACAGAACGCCCCAGATTAGTGTGCAAGATGACTCCAGTGGCGTTCACCACCCGCCGGAGCCCTCTTCCCGAAAGGACTTTCATAGCCGCCGATAGGACGGCCTCCTCAGATATCTCAGGGTCTGCGCCGCCAAGGATCTCACGCCGCGCGCCTTCCAGCGTCTGTCGCACCGCAGCCGCGAGCGCCGCCCTCCCGTGGCGCTCGGCTAGGGGCCACGCTCCCGGATGCCGCAGCACGGCGTCCACGGCTGGAAGGCTTCTCAGCAGCTCTCTTTTCTCCGTTTCGAGCATCTCCCCGCCAGTATAACGCGGCGCTAACGCACAGCTTTTGGGCGCAACTTCTGACGAGGAACGAGGTGAGAGGCCGCTGTGCTAAACTTGCCCCGGCATGACGGAGGAAACGGAGAAATTCCCGAGGATGGAGGAGTTTCCGTGGTGAAAGGTTCGACGAAATTTCTTGTCGGTACGGCTGTCGGCGGCGGGCTCGGCTTCGCCATAGGCACATTCGCGGCCACTTCGACGGCCCGTTCGGCCGGTCACGCGGTTCTCGGCGGGCTCGGGCTCTCGGGGCGGTTCGTCGGTAAGAACGCGGTTCGGGCCATCAACGGGCTCGGCTCCACGCTCAAGTTCGCTTACACCAATATCCGGGGACGGGAAGCGTACCTGGAGTATCAGATAGAAGAATTGCGCGGTCAGATCACACGCCTCGAACAACGCCTGGATTAACCCATCCGCAAGGCGGATATTGCTACCGGCGTATCCTCCACAACAGACCCGGCCGTTTCCTTGGCGTGAAGTCCGGTCCGGCGCCAGGCAACCCGAATAGGCCTCCCGCCGTGATGCGCCCCCACTTCAACTCGCCTTCGGCTGCGATCGTCCTACTAATCCCGGCCGCCCGCTCGACTTTACGCTCTTCTTCCGTGGGACCCATGTCAAGGGAGTTCATCCGATCCAGTATCTCTCTGCGCAATTCCGCACTCATCACCAGGCTCCTTTCGTTCGCCACACTATACACATGGCTCCGGTTCGTCACGAGCTTGACGGACCTCCTCAGGGGGATCAAGCACCACCGAAGAGCCGGCGGACCCAGTCCGGCAAGATCGGGCTGTTACCCGCCTCCATCGCCTCTTTGTAGTCCGCGACGTCGTCGGGATGAACAGCGGTCCCCGACTCGCCGAGTATGGCCCTCGTATCGGCGAGCCGCGAGTCGGGAGTATCGGGTGAGAAGGTCGCTTCCAGCAGGTAGTTGCCGTTCCAGCGGACCCGGTAGATGCGGAGACCGGTCATCTCTCGCTCCGTGAAGCGACGGTCTAGTTCTCCAGCGGCGGAGCGAGCCTCATCTTCGAGGGCGAACTCGTAGCCTATGGAGTGGTCTAGTTCCCCGCCTCTGTCCCACATCTCAAGCTCTCTCCATCCTCGTCATCCACAGACCGGGGTCCCGAACCTCCTCCATCAGCGGGAGGTTTTCGGGGCGCTCCCACACGCGGTTGAGGCCTTCCATGCCCTGCCGCTTTGCGACCGTCGCCGAGAACTGCTCGCCGAGACGGTACTGCTCCAGCTTCATGTCCATGCCCGTTATGCGGAATATGAAGGTCTCAAGCGGCGGCCGATGCGCGCGACTCCGGGACATGCTCTCGCTCAGGTGGTCGTAGGCCGGGACCAGATTGCGACCGACGTGATGCATCACGTAGTCCGAATACCCCTCTATAACGGACATCGCCGCCTGCATCCGATCGAAGGAGTCTCGCTGGCTGCGACTCATCATCAGCTCCACCGAGCGGCCGCCGCTCCTCAGGTTCTCCGAGAGCCGGCGCACGGTTTCCCGGACGCCGAGCTTCTCTGCCAGGGGCGCCATGAAACCTTCCAAAAGCTCCCCGAGGTAGCTCCGCACCCAGGGATAACCCTCGAACTGGAGGGCGTGGGTCATCTCGTGCAGGACGATCCAGAGCCGCAACCCATCCACCGGAACCCCGAGCCTCCCGGCAGCCGAGACTATGTTCCCATCCAGGAAAAAGACCTTGCCCGGTTCGTCCGCCCGTCTATCCACCAGGAGCGGCCCGGTATCGTACTGACCGAGCACCCGCGAGGAGAGGAAACCGAGCAGCAACCCGACCTGGGCCGTGAGCGACACGCCACCAAACGCCCAGGGCATGTTCCCGGCCTCGGATGCGGCTCGCTTCAAGGCGGGCTCCAGCAACGCCCCGAAACCCTCGATGTTGAAGTCGATCCACTCCGCCCGGTCGGTGACCCGCAACTCACGTCCGCCCGGCGGCGCCGTTATGCCCGTAAACTCAGAGAGAGGTTCCATGATCCTCTCGACGGCGAGCTGATAATCAAAACCGTCGCCCGCCCTATTCTCCGTGCGGGAGGCGAGCGTGACCGCTATCGTCCGTACAGCTCCCCAGGAAATCACCAGACATTCTCCACTATAGAACTCATACGATGAGTATATACGCTGACCCCATTCCGGAGGTTCCTTTCCTGAACCATAAGCCGGCCTCAGCATTGTAAGACCGTCGGCGGCGGAGTATATTTAAGGAATGTTTGGTATAGGCCCAGGAGAACTCGCTGTCATCGCCGTACTTTTTTTGGTCATTTTCGGGCCGGACAAAGTGCCGCAGATGGCCCGCGACATCGGGAAGTTCACCAACGAGGCGCGGCGTGCGATCGAGGACTTCCGCGAAGACATCACCCAAATGAATGACGACGACGAAGACTCACACGCCGAAGACGATGATGACCAGGACGCCGACACTGATTACGAAAACGAAGAAGACGAAGAAGACGACGCCAAAGAGCGCGACCTCTAGCGTCTGAGCATTTCAGCTTCTTGTTCTCGTGGGCGAGACACGGTATTTGCTCTCGGTTTCGTTAATACGTTTTCGAGATGACGTTCCGTCTTGGCTGTTCGGCTGAAGTGCTGACTGGCTCATTAGCTGACTAGCTCTATCCGCTTTCTTTGGCGGCGGAGATGTACAGCGCGCGGCCCAGCGGGTTCTGGTGGCTGCTCCACCCTTCGGGCCTGACGTTTTTGGTTGCTTCGGCGAACATCGCGGCTCTGGCATCCAGGTTGTCGATCATGTGTACAAGCAACGCTTCGAGGGTGCGCGGACGTTCGGGTGAACCGTACTCAATCTCCCCCTGATGGGAAAGAAGTACGTGAGACACTTGCAACGCGAGGTCCTCCGGAAAGTCCGGCAACAACGCTATGTAGGACGCAACCAGCCGGTCGCCGAGTACGACGTGGCCCTGCAAACGCCCCTCGGTACTGTACGCGAACCCGCCGCTGTCCCAGGATAGCTCCTGCACCTTGCCGACATCGTGGAAGATCATGCCGAACAAGAACAAGTCCCTATCCACCGGATACAGATCGGCGAGAGTTCGGGCGATCCTCAAACACTGCGCTGAGTGCTCTAGCAGGCCGCCGATGCGGGCATGGTGCATGCTCTTGGCAGCCGGGGCCGCACAGAACGCCTCCCAGAACTCCTCGTCCGAAAGCATCAACCCGACAAGCTCCCGCAGGTGAGGGTTTTCGATCTCCCGACCGACCATCTCCACTTCGGCGGCGAGCGCCTTCCGGTCTTTCTCCGTGGCGGGCAGGTAATCCTCCTCGGAGATATCCTCCTTGCGGAGCACCTGCATGCGTTCGATCTTGACCTGCAACATCCCCCGGTAGTCGTGGGCGTTTCCCTCCACCCGGACGTACTCTGGGCCGGAGAGGCCGCCGACGAGCTCGTGCGGCAGTTTCCACATCCTGGCGTCAACCGAGCCGGTCCGGTCGACCAGTTTCGTCGAGAGGTACGGCGCACCCCGGCTGTCCTTACGGACCTGCGTGTCGGTAGCGAGAAAAGTAGAGCGCAGGCTCTCGCCGGGCTTCAAATCCCGCGCCCAAAACCTTTCCTTATTCAGAGAACTATCCTTCTAGCCGGGCGTTGCGCCCGGATCAGCCTTTCACTGCTCCAGCCGTCAACCCGGAGACGATCCGGCGCTGGAAGATCAGGACCATTATAACGAGTGGAATCGTCACGACCACAGCGGCCCCCGCCTGAGCACCATAGTTGGTCACGTACTGCGACGCGAAATTCGGGATCACGACCGTCACCGGCTGCGTACTGTCGTCAAACAAGAACGTCGTCGCAAACAGGAACTCGTTCCAGGCGAAGATGAAAGTCAGGATGGCCGTGGTAAACACTCCCGGAGCGGCGAGCGGTACGATCACCTTCTGGAACGCCTGTATCGTGGTCGCCCCATCAACCTTCGCCGCTTCTTCGAGGTCTTTGGGTAGCTCCCTGAAGAATGCTACCAGCAGCCACACCGTAAGCGGCAGTGCGAAGACGGTATCGGCGATTATAACGGACCAATACGTGTTGATCAGGCCGATCTGGGCGAACTCTTTGAACAGCGGCGCGATGATCGCCACCGCCGGGAAGAAGCTGATCGCCAGGATCAGGGTCATCACCGAGCTCTTGAATCGGAACCTGAGTCTGGCTATCGCGTAGGCTGCTATGGCCCCGAAGAACAGGCAGAGGATAGTCGTCACGCCGGCGATTATCACGCTGTTC
>JBBPZK010000127.1:0-15935 GCA_038199155.1 Rubrobacterales bacterium
ATGCGCTCCCTATTGGCCCAGCCTCTAAGCCAGAACGGGGGACTATCCAGGAGGCGCAGGTTTTTGACGAGCAGCGTGTTTACCGAGCCGTTCTGCTGCTGGAGCATGAACTGCCAGCCGATCACCGTCACGTAGATGGGGAGGGCGTAAGGTATCAGGAACAACATCCTGAACCACCCGCGCCCCCGAAACTCGCTATTCACGAGAAGCGCCGCCGTCAACCCCAGCAACCAGCCGCCACAAACGACCAACACGGTGTAGGCGGCGGTTATGAGGAAAGAATGGAGCAGGGAACTGCCGATAGGTCCGCCGATGTCGAGCCCTATTTTGAAGTTGCTGAAACCGGCGAAGGGCGCGCTGGCCCAGTTTCGGATGTAGAGCACCGTCAGTTCGAAGAAACCGACCACTACCCCGAACAGCATCGGGATGATGTGGATCAGAAGCTCGAAGATGACCGCCGACATTACCAGCAGGTAGGGCAGCGCGTTCGGCCCCAACCGCCCGCGCAACCCTTTCCTCGGGCGCGGCGGCGGGCTACCGCCGTCCCGCGCCCCGACGCCCTTTCGGTCCTGCGCCACGCTCATTACTAGCTCCCGCCGCCCGCGGCCATCTTCTGGTTGGCCGCCGTCAACTCTTTCTTGACATCTTTTTCGGTCACCTTCCCGGTCGCGGCTTTGGCGAACAGGTTCTTTACCGCCCCGCCGATCAAGGTCTCCATCTGCCCCTCGTCCGCGACCAGGGGCATCGGCGCTGAGTGGTTGGCGTAGATGTCCTGGAATACTTTGGTCGTAGCATCCTGGAACGCCGGGTCCGCCGCCGCCTCTTTGGTGACGGGCAGGGACCCGAACTTCTGGTTGAGCATTACCTGCATCTTCTTGTCCGTCATGAACTTGACGAACTTCAGGGCGGCGTCTTTGTTCTTGGTGTTCTGGAAAACGCTCATATTGATACCGGCGGCGTGAGACATGATCGGCTCACCGCCGGGCGGGAGCGGCTCCAGAACCGGGATTCGAGCCACCCCGTAATCACTCTTCTTCATCCCGTTGCTTTCGAGGTTCGACGTGGCGTTTTTCTGCCATATGACCATCGCTACCTTGCCTTTGGCGAAGTCGGAGAGGGAATTCGTCCCGGAGCTGTACTGGGCATCCTGCTTGGCGACGATTCCATCTTTAGCCATGAAGTCTACATACTGTTTGACCGCGCTCACGATCGGCGGGGAGTCGAAGGTTGGCTTGCCGTTTTTGTCGAAGTGGTCTCCGCCGTGCTGTTTGCCGAGGATGAACGGTCAGTGCGCGTTTTCGGTGATGCTCGCGGCCTCCAGGGCGAGACCCCACTGCTTGGGCGGGTTGGTTAGTTTCTTGCCGATCGCGACGAACTCGGTCCAGTTTTTGGGTGGACCTTGTATCCCCGCTTTCTTGAACATCGCCTTGTTGTAGAACAGGCCGTAGAGCGGCAGAGATGTATACGGCTCCTTGTAGCCGGAGGTTTGGTAGGCCGTCTGGACGAACTTGTCCTTGCCTCCCACGGCATCTAGCTCGCTCTTGTCGAACGGCAGGAACGCGCCGGTCTTCTGGAAGGTGGGCGACCAGGTGTTGCCTATGTTCAGGTTGTCCGGTCCCTGCCCGCTGGATACGGCGGTGGTGATCCTGTTGAACAGGTCCGGCCAGCCGATGACCTGTAGGTCGGACTTGACGCCGTCCTGCGACTTAAACTTCGACAACACTCCACTAAGTATCTGCTTGTCGTCCTGTATGGTCGGGGCCTGGTTGCTCGCCCAATAGGTGATGGACTTGCTGCCCGAACCCTGGCCGCCGCCGCCACCGCAGCCAGCCAGCCAGACCCAGAACCGATACACCGGCGAGCGTGACCCCGCCCGCCCTCAAGAATTCCTGCCTCGTAAGCCTCTTGTTCATGTTCCTCCTGTCCCAAAAATGAACTCGTTATGATTCCCCAACCGTAAACTATCCCCAGTTAAACCTATACCGATTCCACAGTACCCAACCTTTCATCCTCGCCTTCTACAGAGTCCGTCAGTTCGGAGCAGCCGCAGGAGCGGCGGATCACAGTCCGCGTCTCCAGCAAGCGCTGGATACTCTTCTCTCCGGGCGCCTCTATGCGTCGGAGAAGCGTGCGTACCGCCTCGCGGCCCATCGCCCTGAAGTCCTGGTAGACGCTTGAGAGCGGCGGCTGACTCGTCGCGTCTTCCTCCAGCCCGTCGAAGCCGATGACGGCGACGTCCTCGGGGACGCGCAGACCCGCCTCCCTGAGCGCCCGCAGCGCCCCGAAAGCCATGAAGTCGCTCGCGGCGAACACGGCCTCCGGGAGTTGGGGCAACAGAGACTTCATCGCCCGGTATCCTCCCGCGTTGGTGAAGTCTGCGTGACGGGTGAGGTTCGGGTCCGGCACGAGACCAGCCGTCAACATAGCTGAAACGTAGCCACCGTAGCGGTCTATAGCGGGGATCATGTTGGTCGGCCCCCCGATAACGGCGATTCGCTCGTATCCGTGCTTCAGCAGATGCGTCACAGCCCCGTGCGCCGCGCCCTGGTTGTCCACGTCCACGTAGCTCGTCTCCAAACGGCCGGGGTGACGCCCGACGAGCACGAACGGGAATCGGTCCTCCCGCAGCCACGAAACCACCGGATCGTCTATTACGCTAGAGGAGATCACAACCCCGTCTAGGTGCCGCCCGCGTATGATGCGGCTGTACGCCCGCTTCTCGCCCTCCGGCTCTCCGGCCGTGTCCATGAGCATCATCAGGTTGTAGTCCGCGTCGTTGCAAGCCCCAACTGCACCCTCGATCATCTGCGGAAAGTAAGGGTCCCCGAAGATGTTGCCCACGGCCCGCGGTATCAAGAGACCGATGATCCGGGTCCGCCGCGAAGCGAGACTGCGCGCCGCCGCATGCGGCTGATACCCACTCTCCCGAATGACCTCCCGAACCCGCCGCCGCGCCTCCTCACTCACCCGCCGATCATCATTGACGACCCGCGACACCGTAGAACGCGACACCCCAGCCTTCCGGGCCACATCCTCCAGGTTCATCGCCCTCCCCCACAATCATCCACCAAAACCCATGTGAGCGCACCCACCAATGCATGGCTCAAAAGGGCCACAATCCGCCTGCTTTCATGGTACCGCTCCCACACACCACGGCGGTAGCATACAGCAGGGGACGGGATAGGGCAACAAATATTGCGCCCGGCCTCGCGGCGAGCGGAAATATTTCTACCAAACCGCTTCGGGCATCTGTCACCGCACTTAACGTCGAGCGACCCAAATCAACAGCCGGAGTGTTGATTTACTCTATTGTTTTGAGTATAAAGTAGTGATTATGGAGACTGTAGAGTGTTAAGGGAGCAGCGGCAGCAGACGATCCTGGAGGAGTTGGAGCAGGAGGGAAGCGTCTCGGTCACGAAGCTTTCGGAGCGTCTCTCGGTATCGGACATGACGGTGAGGCGAGATCTGGAGGAGATGGCTTCTCGCAAGCTGCTGCGGAAGGTGCATGGTGGCGCGATCCCGGTTCCAAAAGCAGCATCCGAGCCTCATTTCGTACAGAAGCAGAAGCTGAATCGGCCCGAGAAGCAGGCCATAGCGCGGGCGGCGCTCGGCCTTATAAACGACGGGGACACGGTGGCCTTCAGCGCCGGCACGACCACCTGGCACATAGCCCAAGCGCTCAAGTATGGTGGGAAGTCGCTCACCTTCATTACCAACTCGACCAACATCGCGCTCACGCTCCAGGAGAACGGGTGGGAGCAGATCGTGCTCTCCGGCGGGATGTTTCGGACCCCTTCCGACGCCCTCGTCGGCCCTTTCGCCAACAGGACCCTCCGCACGCTGAACGCCGATGTTTTGTTCCTCGGGGTACACGGCGTAGATCCGGCGTCGGGGCTTACCACTCCGAACGTAGCTGAGGCGGAGACCGACGGGTGTCTGATCGAATCAGCCCAGAAGGTCGTCGTGGTCGCGGACAACTCGAAGCTCGACGTCGTCGCCCTCTCCAAGATAGCTTCACTCTCGAAGGTGGATGTTTTTATCACCGATGACACCTCCCCACCCGAGACGCTTCGCGAGATAGAACTCGCCGGGGCGCGCGTCATAGTAGCCGGTTCGCCGAGCTAGAACGGCACGGAGATGAAAGGCGAGGAGTAGCCTCGGGCCCCTTCGAGTCTTTCTTGGGCTTCCTCCAGCGGCATCCGACGTCGTTCGGCTTCGATCATGGCCGGGACCAGTCCTACGTCTCCTGCCACCGCTATGCCGGTAATTTCCTCCCGGCCCAACACGAAAGATACCGCCGCGTCTATTAGCTCCTGGTCCTCGAAAGGCTCGTACCACGTGGCCCGCCGCTGTCCTTCCGGGACATCCTCCTGCCAGTTGCGCCGCGAGATGGTCTTTATGGTCATCAGTCCAGCGTCCTGGCGTTTTATTTCGTCCACCAGAGACTCGAAGTCACCGGAGAAGTCTTCGTCGGTTGAGAGGATGTAGTTCCAGGGGGTCAAGATGGTGTCGAACGGGTGGCGGCGCAGGGCTTCGAGATGCGTGGAAGGCGCGTCGTTGCCGTGGCCGGTGATGCCGATAGCTCCGACTAGACCTTGCTCTTTCGCTTCGATAGCCGCTTCGAGGGCGCCACCCTCACCGGTTACCGTATCGAGGTCTTCGATGTTGCCGATGGCGTGCAGTTGGATCAGGTCTACTTTCTCCACCCGTAGCCGCTCCAACGAATCGTTTATGTTTCGCCAGGCTCCGTCTCTGTCGTGTTCTTCTATCTTGGTAGAGAGGAAGATCCTCTCCCGTATCTCCGGCATCCAACGCCCGTAGTGCAACTCCGAATCTCCGTAGTCGGGGGCGGTGTCGAAGTGGTTGACGCCTGCCTCCAAAGCGATCGAAATGGCCCGGTCAGCATCGTCCTCGCTCGCCTCCCCGAGAGCCGCCCCGCCAAAGATAAGGACCGAGTTCACCCGCTCCAGACTCCCAAGCACCCGATACTCCACTCCAAGCTCCTTTCCGTAGGCATCCTCGCAACATCTTACATCCCATCCAACCCCACGCGCAGCGTCACCACCTCGAAAGGCCTAACAGAGAACCGCACCACTTCATCTTCGACCTTGAGATCCGACTCCTCCGGCTCTTCCAGCAGGTTGACCCGCTCCGCCCTCTCGACCCGGCGGGCGAACCGCAACTCGCAGTCCCCGCGCGCGCCGTGAGGTTCGTAGAGCCTGAGGATGATCCCACCTCCACTTTCGGCGAGTTTGAGAGCACCGAGCGCGAGTTCCACGCCTTCCGCTTTGACGAGCCCGGCCTCCAGCGAAAGCGCCTCCTCGCTCGCTTCCACGGTGAATAGAGGGCTGTTCAGCGCGAGCGCCTCGCGGACCACGCCGGCCTCCGTCCAGTCACCGGGGTGAGGTAAGAGGCTGTAGGTGAAGTAGTGGTTTCCCTCGTCGGCGAGCGGGTCCGGGTAGAGCGGGCCGCGGAGTAAGCTCAGGCCGAGAACGTTGTCGCGGGCGCTGTGACCGTACTTGCCGTCGTTCAGGAGGGCGACGCCGTAGCTCGGCTCGGAGAGGTCGCAGAAGCGATGCCCGGCGACCTCGAACCGGGCCTCGTCCCAACTCGTGTTGCGATGCGTCGGACGCTTCACCACCCCGAACATCGTCTCGAATGTCGCCTCGTGAGAACGAGCGGCAAGCGGGAAGAGAGCCCGCAAGAGAACCTGACGCTCGTGCCACTCGACGCGCGTCTCGATGTCCAGCCTCCGCGAGCCGGCATGGAGTTTGTAAGTCTGATCTATTACCGAGCCGCGCCAGCGCCGCAGGACCCGCACCGCCGCACGCAATGTTCCGGCCTCCAGAACCTCGATGCTCTCCACGCCAGAGACTTCCTCGCCTTCCAGCTCGTAGTCCTCGTCCACATCCCAGGCTTCCCATTCGCGCGGCTTGTCCGTGTAAGCCCAAAGCTGGTTCGCCCGTCTATCCAACACTTCCCGATCCACCCTCTTGTCGTAAACACGGTGGAGAGTTCCGTCACTTCCAACCTCCACGCGCAGCAACTCATTCTCAAGGAAGGCGTCTCCTTCCAACCACCCGGCTACAACACCTGATGAGGAAGACCGGCTACCTACGCCTTCACGCAGAGAGAAAGTGGTCTGTCCGAGACCCGGTACCGTCGACTCCGGGGCGTGCAACAGAAGTCCTTCACGAGTTTCTTGCGTCGGTAGCACCTGTCCATCCACACTCACCACTTCCAGGGCAGAGTTCGGCGGGTTGCCTTCAGGCAGCAGAACGGTGAGCGGCCGTGGGTGTAGGCCCGCGTTCGCTACGATCACGGTCTTCGCTGCATCTCTCACGGCCTCCGAATGCCCCGGTAGGTTCTTCAAAGCTTCGTCGCGCAGCTTCTCCGCGCTCTCCACTGCCTTTTCGAGCTGGCGGTGGGCGTCTTCGTAGACTTCGGAGATGGAACTTCCGGGCAGGATGTCGTGGAACTGGTTCAGGAGAAGCGTCTTCCAGGCTTCATCCAATTCGTCGCGAGGATACGCCGCTCCTCCGAGAGAAGCCACCGTTGCGAATGCTTCGGCTTCCAGGAGGCGATGCTCTGCCTCGCGGTTCAGCTTCTTGACCTTTCCCTGGGTGGTGAGCGTCCCCCTGTGTAGCTCAAGGTAGAGTTCTCCCACCCATTTCGGCAGTCCATCATGCGGTAGCGCGGCGAAGAACTCGTCTACTCGGGCCATGCGGAGACGAGGCAGCGCGGGGAAGTCCTTGAGGCGGGCGTAGTTCTCGAGCATCTCTTCGCTTGGCCCTCCCCCGCCATCTCCCCACCCGAACGAGAAGACGCTCTCCGGGTGGCGGCGCTTGCCCTCGAAGTTGCGCCAGACACCGAGGAGGTCCAGCGGCGTCAAGTTGCCATTGTAGTCCTGTCCGGGGTTCTCGAAATCGTGGGCGACGACGCTCGTGCCGTCTAGTCCTTCCCACAGGAAAAGGTCGTGCGGGAAGTGGTTCGTCTCGCTCCAGTTCATCTTGTAGGTAAAGAAGCCGTCCATCCCCGCGCCGCGCAGGAGTTGCGGGAGCGCGGGCGAGAAGCCGAAGGCGTCGGGGAGCCAGGCGACCGTCGAGCGGCGTCCGAACTTCTCCTCGAAGTATCGCTGCCCGTAGAAGAGTTGGCGCACGAAGGACTCGCCACTGGGGAGTTGGCAGTCGGGTTCAGTCCACGAGCCCCCGACCGGCTCCCAACGTCCTTCCTTGACGCGCTGTTTTACCCGCTCGAAAAGCTCCGGGTCGTCTCTCTCGACCCACTCGTAGAGTTGCGCCGAAGACTGGTTGAAAGTGAAATCTTCGTAGCGGTCCATCAGGGAGAGTACGCTGGCGAACGTCCTGCGTCCCTTCCGGCGCGTCTCGGCGAGCGGCCAGAGCCAGGCGAGATCCAGGTGGGCGTGGCCGGTCAGAGCGAGCCTCCCGACCGGCGGATAGTCCGCTTTGATCTCCTCCAGGCGGCCGGCGAGGATACGACGGGCCTCACGCAACGCTTCGCGCGTCTCCTCCGGGATAGGTTCGATCTCCCGCTCCGCTTCCGGCAGGCTCCAGGTGGAGCCTGCGGTCGAATGCGCGTACTTCCCGAGGTAACGAGGGATCACAACCCCCGTCCCGGACGGCCATCGTCCTGCAAGAAGCGCAAAGCAAGCGTCCGCCGCGTCTAATAGATGAGGAACGGCTTCGTGGTCTCCGAGCTGCTCGCAAGCCTCACAGACGAGGGCGAGGTCTCGCTCCAGCGCCCGCGCCTCCGTCTCCGGTACGACGAGCGAAGCATGCTCGATACGCGGCTCGGCGACGTTCGATCCAAACAGAGTCCTCGGCACGACCTCCGCCTGTATCTTGATACTCTCTACGCCTCGCGCCTTCGCCGCCACCGGGAAGCTGCGGTGAAAAGGGTTCAGGCCGCCGCTCACGCCGTTCGAGAGTCGCACGAAGCCCTCACCGCCAAGCCAGAGCTCCAATTCCACCGGCTCTCCCGCCCACTCCTCGGGAATCCTCGTCTCCGCTGAAAGAAAGACCGGCACGTCAACCTCCGGCCAGAAGTCTCCTAAAGAGGCTTCGCGCGTCTTCCCCTTCTCCGTGGCGAAGCGCCAGTTTTGGACCTTCTTCTCACGGGCGTTGCGCCAGAGCTTTAGTTCTTCGATCCTAACGGCGTAACGTTCCAGGCGCCGTCCATCGTGCGCGTTCATCGAGCCTTTACCAGTCCTCTCCTGAGAGACCCATCCAGCCTCCGGTACTGTACTCCATCCCTCTCGCGGGTTTCCACCAGAAAGCCACAGCAGTAGCGCAACAGCGAGCGCGGCCCTTATACTAAAGTCGGGCGGACAAGTAGCGGAAGGAGCGACATCTTGAGTGAGAAGGTCTACCGGAGCGAGCTTACACCGGTCAGCTTCCTGAAACGAAGCGCGTACATGTTCCCGGACAAAACCGCCGTGGTCTACGGCGAGAGACGCTACAGCTACGGCGAGCTAGAGGAACGAGCAAATCGTCTGGCATCGCGCCTCGGAGAGAGCGGGTTGCGGAAAGGAGAGCGGGTCGCATTTCTCTGCCCAAACACGCCACCGATGCTGGAGGCTCACTTCGCGGTCCCGGCGGCTGGATTGGTGCTCGTGGCGATCAACACCCGCCTCGGTAAGGACGAAGTCTCATATATCGTCGAACACTCGGGCGCGAAGCTCGTCTTCGCCGACCACGAGCTGGAGAAACTACTCGAAGACGTAGAGGATATCGAGATCGTCCGGATAGACGACACCGGGGAGACCGGTGACCCTTACGAAGAATATCTCGCCGAAGGATCTCCGGAGCCGGCAGAAAGCGTGTTGGAGGATGAGGAAGAGACAATCTCCATAAACTACACTTCCGGGACGACCGGACGTCCGAAGGGTGTGATGTACACGCACCGGGGCGGCTATCTGTCGGCCCTCGGGAACGTCATCGAGACGGGGATGGGTTACGAGACCCGTTACCTTTGGACGCTGCCGATGTTCCACTGCAACGGCTGGACCTATCCGTGGGCGGTGACGGCGGTCGCCGGGACTCACGTATGTTTGAGGAAGGTGGAACCTGAAAGGATCTGGGAGCTTTTCGAATCGGAGGATATCACCCACTACTGCGCCGCCCCGACCGTTCAGATCGGGGTCGTAAACCACGAAGGTGCGCACCCTCTCGACAAGACCGTAACCGCCGCCATCGCGGGCGCTCCACCCTCCCCCACCCTGCTCGGACAACTCACCGACCTGAACATCCGACCCATGCACATCTACGGCCTGACAGAGACTTACGGCCCGATGACGACCAGCGGCGACCATCCAGAATGGGATGAACTGAGCGCCGAGGAGCGGGCGCGGCTCATGGCGCGTCAAGGACAGGGTTACGTTACGTCGGACCTCGTGCGAGTCGTGGACGAGGATATGAACGATGTACCGCGCGACGGTGAGACGATGGGTGAGATCGTGATGCACGGCAACATGGTTGCCAAGGGCTACTTCGAGAACGAGGCGGCGACTGAAGAGGCATTCCAGGGCGGCTGGTACCACTCGGGAGATGTGGCCGCCTGGCACCCGGACGGGTATGTGGAGATCCGGGACAGAGACAAAGACATAATAATCTCCGGCGGCGAAAACATCTCGACCATCGAAGTGGAACAAGTCGTCGCCCGCCACCCGGCCGTGATGGAAGCAGCCGTCGTCGCCATCCCGGATGAGAAATGGGGCGAACGCCCGAAAGCCTTCGTCGTCCTAAAGAAAGGCCGGGAAGCAACCGAGCAGGAGATAATAGACTTCTGCAAGGAGCACGTCGCCCGCTTCAAAGCCCCAGCCGCCATCGAGTTCACCGAGTTGCCGAAGACCTCGACCGGCAAAGTCCAGAAGTTCGTCCTGCGCGATAAAGAATGGGCCGACCACGAGAAAAAGGTGAACTAGAGCGAGATGCCGGAACTACACGTCCTAAAAGTGTTCGTCGGAGACGGCGGGGCCGGCGGCAACCCGCTCGGAGTTTTCCTGAGGGGTAGAGATGTCCCGGAGCCCGACCGCCAACGCGTAGCGGCGGAGCTTGGTTTCTCCGAGACGATTTTCGTGGACGAACCGGAGCGGGGCGAGGTCCGGATCTTCACTCCCGGTACGGAGCTGCCGTTCGCCGGTCATCCGCTGGTCGGCGCGGCGTGGCTTCTGGCGAGAGAAGGATACGAAGTAAACGAGCTCCGCCCACCGGCAGGCGATGTCCCGGTCAGGGTCGAGGGAGAACTAACTTTCATCTCCGGGCGGCCGGAGTGGGCGCCGCCGTTTGAGCACGTGCGATTGGATTCCGTGTCCGGGTATTCGCGCCGCGAGTCGATATCGAGGAGGACGAGGCGACGGGCACACACGCCGTCCGGCTGTCGGATATGCTGGGACGGAAACTTGAGATCCACCAGGGCGAGGACTCTCTGATACTAGCCGAACCCAAAACCGACGGCATGGTGGAAGTTGGGGACGGGTAGAGATGTTAGAGCAACGCGATGTAGAACTAGAGTGAGGAGGTCCACCATGCTAGAGACCGAAAAAGCTTATGAGCACATCATGGTAGAGAACGAGGACTCTATAGCAAGCGTCACTATGAACCGACCCGACAGGCGGAACGCGCTGTCGCTGGCGCATATGGAGGAGCTGGTCGACTGCTTCAAGGCCATCGGCCAGGAGCACGAGGCGCAAGCGGTCATCCTGGGCGGCAACGGTCCAGGATTCTGCGCCGGACACGACCTGTCGGAGATGATCGGACGAGACCCGCAATTCTACCGTCATTTGTTCGACGTGTGCTGCGAGCTGATGGAGACTATTCAGTCTATTCCGCAGCCGGTCATAGCGAAAGTACACGGCGTCGCGACCGCCGCCGGATGCCAGCTCGTCGCAACCTGTGACCTGGTCGTCGCAGCCGAAGAGGCACGCTTCGCGACTCCGGGGGTGAAGATCGGGCTGTTCTGCTCCACCCCGATGGTCGCCCTCTCCCGCGCCGTCGGCCGGAAAAAAGCGATGGAGATGCTCCTGACCGGAGACTTCATCTCCGCCGGAGAAGCCCACGCCGAGGGCCTGGTAAACAAGGTCGTATCCGCCGAGAGACTGGAAGAGGAGACGAAGGCGCTGGCGGCGAAGATCGTCGAAGCGAGCCCGCTCGTTGTCGGTGTCGGCAAGCAAGCGTTCTACCGGCAGCTAGAGATGCCCACGGAGCAAGCCTACGCATACACGAAGGAAGTCATGTCCTTCAACGCCACCTTCGCAGACGCCCAGGAGGGAATGTGCGCCTTTCTGGAGAAGCGCAAGCCGGAGTGGAAAGGCTGTTGAGGTAGCAGGCTCTCCAGATACGCTAGAGCCCAACAACGAACTGGATCAACTGCGGGCCCTATCCCAAAGGTATGGCTGGGCCATCTATTAGAAGGCATTCCGTCGGGTACGGGACAGCAACCTACGTTTGTTTCTACCTCGCTCCCGATGCTCCGCAGGCGCGAGGTAGGAGCTTTGGGGCCGTTTGGCTACTTCGTCTTACTCTTCACCGATGGTCCCTCCGTGCTGACCAACGAGATTCTCATCCTTTGAGCCTTGCGGTCACCAGGCGACATTGCCCGGCGGGCATCCACAACCGCAAGCTCTCGCCTATGGGGTACTCCGACGAGTCCTGGACTTCGAGTACCCGCTCGGGGTCGGCATCGACCGCCACCCGGTATTGCCAGTTCGTTCCCTGAAAAGCGCGCTGCTCAACCGTGGCGTGGAGGCGAGTACCCAGCTCTTCGACCTCCCGCCGGGAGTCTCCGACGTGGATCTCCGCCGGGCGTATTATCAGGGCCAACTGCTCTCCCACCGACGCCGGGGATATAGCCTGAATCTTCTTTCCGAGGCAATCTACCGTTGCGACCTTCCCCGAGCGTCCGGTGACGCGCCCGTGCAACACGTTCGCCGCGCCGAGGAAAGAAGCGGCGAAAACCGTCGCGGGCTCCCGGTAAACCTGGCTCGGAGCCCCTTGTTGCTCGATCCGGCCCTCGTTCAACAGCACCAGATGATCGGCCATGCTCAGGGCCTCGGTTTGATCGTGGGTCACGTAAATGGTCGTTATGTTAGCCTCCTGAACGATGTTCAGAAGATCCCAGCGCATCTGCTCCCTCAGCTTCGAGTCCAGGTTGGAGAGAGGCTCGTCCATGAGCATGAGCGAGGGCCGCGGCGCGAGGGTGCGCGCTATGGCGATCCGCTGTTTCTGACCGCCGGAGAGCTGGTGCGGATAATGGTTCTCGTAGCCGTTCATCCGGACCATCTCCAACGCCGCCGAGACGGCTGTCCTAAATTGCTTGTCGGGCGGCTTCTTTACCTTGAGGCCGAACGCGACGTTCTCGAAGACCGTCATGTGGGGCCACAGGGCGAAGTCCTGGAATACCATGCCCACGTTCCGGCGCTCCGGGGCGAGCGTGTAACCTCGCGACGACCATGGCGCACCGTCGAACTCGACGGCCCCTTCGCCCAGACCGATTAACCCCGCCAATATGTTCAGCAAAGTGGTCTTTCCACACCCGGAAGGGCCGAGCAGGGCCACGAATTGGCCTCGCCGGACCCGCAAACTTATGTCTTCCAGCACTGTTCTGTCCGCGAAGCGCTTGCCGACGTTCTTAAGCTCTACCTGAACGGAACCATCATCGTTCATAGCCTTGCCACCGATGGTTTCCTATCTTCCACCACGGCTTCCGGTTCCGATGATCCTCCGGCCGGAAGGGGCATAAGTGCCGCGTGACGCCGTTTCTCTATCCAATACGCCAGATAGCTACCGGCTCCGTACACGCCCAGGATGACGAGCATGCCCATAACCGTCAGGGCGGCCCCCTGAGTCCACTCAAAAGCGTTGAACTTCGCCTGGATGGCAACGGGTAAGGGTGGGCTACCGGCGGGATAAAGTAGCGACGAAGCCGGCAACTCGAATACCACGTTGGTGAAGCTTAAGAAGAATATCGAGACTGCGGTGGCGCTGACGAGAGGGAGGATTATCTTGCTCAGGACGGTACGCTGCCCCGCGCCCAGCACCCGCGCGGCGATGGGCAGGTTTGGTGAGATCTGGCTCATGGCTCCCATCTGGAGCCGGACGGCGTAAGGCAAAGCGCCGGAGATGTACGCCATCGCCAGGCAGATGGGCGTGCCGTACAGAACCAGGTGCAGGGGGATCAGCCACACCGCGTTCCACGCGAAGACGAACCCGGCGGCCATAACCACCCCAGGTATGGCGATGGTGGATATGACGATCAGGTTGAGCACGCGGTTTACGGCGGATCCCCGGAACACTAGCTGATAACCGACCAGCACGGCGAGGAGCGCCGTAAGCACAGCCGCGACCAGGGCGTACTCTAGCGAGCGGAACAGCGGCTGGACCCCGCCCCCGGCGACCAGCGCCTCCCCATAATTGGCGAGCGTCAGGTTGGAGAGCCCCAGGCCTCCGCTCAACGACTTGAACAGAGAAACCCAAAGGGTCGCGCCCAGGGGGAGTAAGAGCGCGATAGCAGCCAAAACGAGGCTCGCGAGCGTCGCGGGCGAGGGCCGCCCGCGACTTGTTGCGTATCCACCTATCCTGGACCGACCGGATAACGTCTCGTAGGCGCCTCTGCGGCGCAACCACCAGAGCTGGAGCCACAGGGCCCCGGCCGTAACCAACACGACGAGCAGCGAGAGCCCGGCTGCGGCAGAGTAGTTGACCGGAGCCTGGCTCAAGGCCGCGTAGATCTGGTAAGAGAGCAACGGTATGTGGGTCTGAGGTGTGATCGCAGCCGCGAAACCGAAGTCTCCGAAGCCTTCGGCGAAAGCGATGGAAGCTCCCGCGAGCCAGGCCGGGGCGAGCAGGGGAAGGGCGATCTTCTGGAAGATACGCCCTCGGGAGGCGCCGAGCAGGCGTCCGGCGTCGAACAGGTCTTCTCCGACGTTCCCGATGGCCGGGACCATCGCTAGATGAACGAAGGGGAAGTACCGCAGCCCCATGACCAGCACCAGACCCGGCCGGGTAAAGAACCACCCCGACCATCCGTTGGGCAGATGAAAGAGCTGGGCCAGGATGCCGTTGTCCTGCATCAAGAGGATCCAACCCTCCGCCAGCACATACGAAGGGGAGAAGAAGATGAGCCACACGCTGGTGCTCAATACGACGCGGAGCCATCTCCCGTGCGCCCGCCGCACCCCGTATGCCGTAAGCGTCCCGAGTATCACCGCTAGTACGGAGGCGGAGAGCCCCACCGAGGCGGAGTTCAGGACCGCCACCAGGTTAGAGGAGTCTATGAAAGTTTGTACCAGCGGCCCGGCCGACAAGCCGAGGCTGGGAAGAGGATCGAAGAGATGCGGGAAGATAGTCTGGAGCAGGAGAGAGCCCAGAGGGTAGATCGTGAGCACGACGAGCACCACGAAGATCGCCGCCGGGGAAACCCAATCCCGCGCCCTCTCGTAAAGCCGTTCTTTACTGGGTGATGTTGGCATGGAACCATTGCTTGATCTGGTTCTCATTGGCGGCCGCCTTTTTGGCGTTGACCGTTACCCACTTGATCCCGGTCACCGGACGACCGGGGTCGGGCTTCACCCCTTTTATGCCGGGTATGAAGTACGAGTCTCCTCCGCCGTTTTTCGGGTTGAGCATAACCTTTTGACCTTCGGGGGAGAGCACGAAATCAATGAACTTCTTGGCGGCGGCCTTGTTAGGGGCGTTCTTGTCTATTGAAATGCAGCCGGGGAGCGCGAAGACCCCGGAGGAGGGATAGACTAGCTTTACCGGGCTGCCCGAGTGCTTGGCGTCTAGAAGCGCGGTGTCCTGGAGCATCGCGGCCTTCACCTGCCCGGATGACAGGGCCTTTATGGTGTTGTCGTTCGTGGGGAAAACGTTCATCCCGTCGGCCTTGAGCGTGCTGAAGAACTTCTTGCCTTGCGTCGTCCCCATGGTCTGGAGGATTCCGGCCACGAACGGATAGGTGGGTCCCGAGATGCTCGGGTCGTTCATGGCGGTGGCGTTCTTGAACCGGGGCTTGAGCAGGTCGGTCCAATCCTTCGGAGCCTGGGAGGCCAGAACCGACTTGGTGTTGTAGCCGATCACCGCCGCGGCCGTCTTGGACACCGCATAGTAAGACTTGTCCGCCGGGACCATGGACTTGATCTGAGGGGTGAGGTTCTTGGCGTTGCCCGGCGTCACGTTCTTGAGCAGCATGCCCTGGTTATCCAAACCTTGCATCGTCGAGTCACCGTCGAACCAGGCGACATCCCAGTGCGGGTTCGACCTCTCGGCCTCTATCTTGGCGACCAGGTTCCCGGTGGAGTCGTCCACCAGCTTCACCTTGATGCCCGTCTTGGCCTGGAACGCTTTCGCCATAGCCGAGTCATAGCCCTGGGCTGAGTAGAGGACGAGTTGCCCGGAGCCCGAAGACGAGCCTTGCTTCGCACTTGCCCCGCATCCGCCTAAGATCAGGACAATCACTACAAACGACAGAACCCAAACAAACCTGCCACTACGGAACAACTCCGCCCCCATTCTTCCTGAAGCTACATCTCCATCGGGCGAGCCCGCTCGACACTGCGGTAGTCTAGTCCCGTGCATCCAGCTACGGGTTACACGACGGTAAACTCTCGGTTAATGCTCGGTTACACACATGCGACGGTGTTTCACCGCATGCAAATAACATTTAACTCAATATTCACTGTCCTGAAACACGCTGTCGCATTCGAGGGTCTATCGTTATTCCGGTTGAGAAAACGGAGAGTTCTTCAAGGAGGTTGGACGAATGCCCCAGGACCTTATCCCCGAGTCTTGGTTGGGCACGAACACGGTTCATTTCTCGTTCGCGGTCAACGCGCTGGCCTACGCGGTGATTTGGGCCGTGGCCCTACTCGGGCTGTACTTGATCTGGCGGAGCCCGAGGGCCAGGGCTCTCGCCAGGAG
>JBBPZK010000128.1:0-4939 GCA_038199155.1 Rubrobacterales bacterium
CCCCGAGGACGCCGGCTACCTGTGAGATCCGCTTCTGGTGCGTCATGTCCATCCCCATGAGGCCGCCGGGGTCCATCATGTACATCACCATGAAAATCGACATGATGGACATCTCGGTCGCCATCATCATGATCTGCAACACACCGAGGAACTCACTCTGCATCGCGAGAAACATCGCGCCTATCGCCACCTGCGAGAACAGGAGCGCCAGTGCCGAGCGGACCATCGAGGAGGTGGTAAAGACCACGATACCGAACCAGATGGCGGCTATCCCGAAGAGGCCGACGAAGATCGTCTGGAGCATCACTTGTCCACCACCAGTAGGACGATGCCGACGTAGAGGATGTTGATCAGGGCGAGCGGGATACCGAATTTCCAGAACCACTGCAGCATATGCTCCTCGCGTATGCGGGGGACGTAGCGTCCGATGAAGAGCATCACCGCCGCGACCACGAGCGATTTGCCTAGAGTCCAGGCCCATGGCGGCAGCACCGGCCCGAGCCAGCCACCCAGATAGAAGACTGTCACTGTCACCGAAAGGGTTACGACCAGCACCAGACGTGCCAGGCGCATGATCGCCAGCCTCGCCCCCGTGTACTCGGCCATGACGCCGCCCGCCAACTCACCCGGCGCTGTCGGCAGATCGAAAGGCGGCAGAAAGCACACCGCAAGCGCCGCCAAAAAGAAGAGGACGAAGCCTAGAGGTTGGAAGACTACATTCCACAGTGCATTCTGAGACTCCACGATCCGTGTTGTAAAGAGCGACTCGGCGCGCATCGCGACCGCCGTCAGCGGCATCACGATCAGCATGGAGTAGCCTACGAGCTGTCCCAGGAAACGCCAGCCGCCGACCATCGCATAAACTCCGTCCGGCCCCCAACCGGCCATCACCAGAGCCACCATCACGAAGGCGAGCGCCGCGTTCACGAAGAGCGCGCCCGTCGCCAGATCCGTGATTATGAGACCCGGCGCCAGGGGCAGCACGGCGGCGGCGAGAAGGGCGGAGATCAGGAGCAGCACCGGCCCGACCTCGAAGAAGATCCTGTCGGAGCTACGGGTAACGACCGACTCCCGCCCCAACAAAGCAACGGCGTCCAGCGCAGGCCCCGCAGGTTGAAAACGTCCGTTCGCCACCCAGCTTTCGAGCACGGCGACGACGTACGCTCCCGCGAGCAAAACCAGTATAACTATTGCCGTCGTCACCGGGACATTTCCCAGGGAGAGAGGTCCAGCGACCCGACGCCGACCAGTGCGTCGGCTACTTCTTTGCCTACCGTCACGGCCTCGACCAGCCGGACGTTTCGCATCGAGGGAGCATCTAGCTCCGCAGAGACTATCTTTCCATCTTCCAGGGTGACGTGCAGCGTCGCCGTACCGCGTGGCGTTTCTACCGTTGCCGTTCCCGTACCGGAAGAAGAGGCGCTGATCGGGGAGTCCGTGCTCGCAATAGCCTCTGCTTCGAGCACGAGATCCAGGCTCTGCTTTGTCTCCTCCAGCCGGAGTTGGAAACGGGCGAGGGCATCGTTGCCCTCACGCACTACGGGCGAGAAACCGAGGTTGCGGTACGCTGGATCTTTCAAGCGCGAATCTTTTTCGGACCCGGCGGCCCGCGCCACCGGCCCAGCCACGTTCCCCGCGACTCTGTCTAGGCACCCTATCCCCCCGAGCTTGCTCCCGAGCAGCGGCGTCCGGAGCGCTCTACGGACAAAGTCTTCTACTTCGCCCTTTATGCGACTGACCTCGTCGATATCCACCGCCCGGAGAAGAGCTAGTTGCAACCGCGCCGCCCGCTGGGAGAGCGAGCCGTCGCCGATCAGGAACCCGAAATTCGCCGCCCATCCCAGATGGCTCGCCGCGCGCTCACGTTCCAGGGCGCCTATTCTGGACAGGGCTTCTTCTTCACCAATCCGTTTTCCAAAAGCGTCCTCGACGGCCCGGCGGGCGAGCAGCCGATAAGCGACCGGCGTGAGCGGGTCTAGCCTCGCGGCGCGTTCGGAGATGCTTCTTACCGGGCCATGAAGTAACACCGCCGGCAGGTGGCCTTGTATCCCAGGCTCCACCTCTGTTTCGGCCACTGTGTCACCGTCGAGAGTGAAAGTTAGGGAGAGGCCGCCTGGGAGACCTGGAAACAGCGGGCCGTAAGGCGCAGGCACCCACTCCATGATCAGGCCGTCCCCACTCACCGGCATGCCCTCGGTCATCTCAATCATGGACATAAAGTCCTCTAACTGATCCTCGCCGATCTCCTTCTCCCCGGATTCCTCTTCTTCAAGCTCGTCTTCCTGGTCTTCCTCCGATTCTTCTTGCTCTTCTCCACCGTGATCGTGGTGCATATGACCGTGGTCCATTTCCTCTTCGTCGTCTTCGTTTTCCTGGATCACTTCGGCCTCGAAGTCCTCTATTTCGGGGGCGAAGGCACCTTCGGCGAATGCGTGACGGATCTCTTGGATGCCAGTGGCTAGCGAAGCCTGATCCAGGGCCACAGACACGTCCGGCTCTGGAAGCGGCGACGCCTCTCCGGTTCCAACAGCGAACACAGCCCGCGGGCGCGGCATCTGCGCGTAGGCGACGGCCGCCGCCTCACGGAGCCCCTCCGGCAAATCCCCGACGATCAACAACACGCTCGCGTGTCGCGGCGTATCTACTATCTGGAGTCTGGCTGCCTCAATGTCGAGGCCGAAGGCTCGCGCGACATCCGGTCCGGGGACGACGAACGCGGTCAGGCGGGGGGCCATCGCCCGCGCGACCATCCTATGGAACCATTTCGGCTCCGCCTGACGCGCGCCGGAGATCACTTCTGCCTCCTGAAAGCTCCCTGGCTCCAACCATACAACAGCCCCAGGTAGAGGATCATCAGAAAGACACCCATATCGAGCAGCGCCTTCAACCCCAACTCCCGGTAGACCACGGCCCACGGGTACATGTAGGCCATCTCCATGTCGAAGGCCAGAAAGAGCAGCGCATATCCATAGTAACGCGCGTGATACCGGACCCATACCGGGTCCCTGGAGAGCTTACCGGAGGTGGCTGGAACGTCCTTGCCCGGCTCCCGACGCGTCTTTCCCAGCGAACGGGCGATGCCGTAGACGCTCAACACGAACCCCGCCGTGCCGACGACCATCGCCAGAAGCAGCGCGTACTGTTGCAGGGCGCTCACCGTGAAAACCCTGGACCTTCTCTATTCGCAAGACGCTCTCGCCGCAAACTCACGGGCACTCCCACCCTAGCACTTCCCTCCACGCCTACCGTCAACCGCTTTTCCAGCCAGTGGACCGCCTTATTGTATACCCCCTACCCCTATATTGGAACCTCTGGTCTAAAAATGGTTCTTTCTATGTACGACTCTCTGGTGTGTGATTGTGGAGGGGTAGAAGTTGTTCGGGATCTACCGTTTTTCGAGCCTCATCTTTACTCCTCCTTTGGGACGAAGGGTGATGGATGGTTGGGGGGTAATGTGTTGTCCGGGGATCAACTCGAGCCTGAAGTTTTGGGCGATGGTCGCCAGCAGCAGGGCGGCTTCCATCCTCGCGAAGGGTTGTCCGATGCACAGGCGGGGCCCGCCGCCGAATGGGAAGTAAGCGTACTTCGGGAGCCGCTTTTCGAGGCCATCTGACCACCGTTTCGGGTCGAAGGCGTCCGGGTTCTCGAAATGGTGAGGGATACGGTGCACCACGTACTGGCTTATGAAGAGCTGTGTCTTGGCTGATACGTGGTAACCCTCGATCTCACAGTCCTCCAATGCCTCCCGGCCGATTGCCCAGGCCGGCGGGTAGAGGCGCATGGATTCCTTTAGAACCGCGTCCGTGTACTTCAGTCGCGGCAAATCTTCTACCGTTGGAGGGCGGCCGTCCAGGACTTCTTCGAGTTCGGCGGCGAGTTTCGCCTCTACTTCGGGGTGTTTGGAGAGCAACATCCAGGTCCAGGAGAGGGCGAGGGCCGTGGTCTCGTGCCCGGCCATGACAATGGTCATCACCTCGTCGCGGAGCTGCTCGTCGCTCATGCTGTTGCCCTCTTCGTCGCGGGCGTGGAGCAGCATGGAGAGCAGGTCGCCGGTGTCCCGGCCACTCCGTCGACGCTCGTCTATGATGGCGTAGATGAACTCTTCGAGCCGGCGCTGCGCCCGGCGAAAGCGGAGGTTCGAGGGTGTCGGGACGCTGTCCGGGAGCATCCGCAGGAAAACGCCGCTCCCCTGGTCCGAGAAGTGGGACATTACCGCGCCGAGGGCTTCACCGACGCCTTCCGCCTCACCGGCTATGTCGGCGTCCACGAGGGTTTTCGCCACGATCTCCAACGTCAGGCACATCATCTCGTGGTGGACGTCGCGGGTCTCGCCGTCTCTCCAGCTTTCCAGCATACGCTCGGTGTATGAGACCATCGTTTCGGCGTAGTTCTCCACGCGCTCACGGTGGAAGGCGGGTTGGGCGAGGCGGCGCTGGCGGCGCCAGAAGTCGCCGTCGCTGGTGAGGAGGCCGTTGCCCAGGATGCTCAGTTCGCTCCTGGTCAAGCGGGCCTTGATGAAGTTGCGGTTGTTTTTGACCAGCACTTGCTCTATGTGATCCGGGTTCGTGAGCAGGTAGGCGGGTGGGCCGGGAAAGTTCAGGCGCACCACGTCCCCGTACCCCCAGGCGCAGTTTGTCAGGAAGCTCAACGGGTCCCGCGAGTAGTCGAAGAGGTTGCCGAACAGGTAGCGGCCTTCGGGGCCGGGAGGCAGCTTCGGCGGCGCGAGCGTCAGGGTAGTCTCCTCTGTCGAGGTCTCTCCGTCAGGCGGCTACGGTGTAGCCGGCTTCTTCGATGGCGCCTTTGATCTGGTCCGTTGAGACCCGGCCTTCGTCGTAGGAGACCTCTACCTGCTTTGAGTCCGGGTCGGCGTTTGCGCTTCCGATCCCGGAGAGTTCGTTCAGCGACTCTTCTATGGCTGCCTTGCAGTGGGCGCAGCTCA
>JBBPZK010000129.1:0-4650 GCA_038199155.1 Rubrobacterales bacterium
CCTGTTCTCGGAGGGCAGCTTCTTGTTGCCGGACTTGCCGGAACCTCTTCCGCTGGTAGTGTTTCGAGCCATGGAGAACCCCTCCGACGCCGTTAACCATTCCCTTTAGTGTGGAGTAGTATAGTAACCGCTTTGTCGAAGAAAGGCCAAGACGGTTTCGCTGGAGCGCGCGGTTTTCTGACGGGCGGCTTCGTCTCGCTCGCGGCCCGGCTGGTACTGGGCGGCGTGTTCCTGGTTGCGGGGGTGCTCAAGGCGCTCGACCCCGGCGGGTTGGCCTCTTCCATCCGCTCTTACGAGCTTGGGCTGCCGGAGTGGTTCGTGACCCTTTCGGCGCACGGACTGCCGTACCTGGAGATACTACTCGGCCTGTACCTGGTCGCCGGACTGTTCACGAAGGTCTCGGCCTGGGTCACGAGCGGTCTCATGCTCCTTTTCATCTTCGCGCTTTTGCAGGGAGCTTTGCGCGGGCTGGAGATCGACTGCGGCTGCTTCGGCCCGAGCGCGGGAACCTCGAACCTCTGGCTCGACGCCCTCCGCGACATCGGCCTCCTTGCTCTTGGACTCTTGATAGCCCTCGCGCCGACCGGCCGCTTTAGCGTCGACGCGCTCATTAGGAAAGACCGCTCCTAAAGAATCTCGTCGATCTCGCCGGTTGGACGTTTCGGATGATCTCGAAAAGGGTGACGATCGTAATAGTTGGCATAAGAAGAACCGATGCCCGAAGGAGTACCCTGTGAAGATCCCACACGTCGCGCCCAACCAACTAGAGAATCACGTAACGCGGTGGCTCGTGAGCTACAGCATCCCGATACTCCGCATCAGCCTGGGCGGTGTTTTCCTCCTATTCGGGGTTTTGAAGTTCTTCCCGAACGTTAGTCCGATAGAAGATTTGGCGTCTCGCACAGTCGGCGTGCTCACCTTCGGGTTGGTCCCGGCGGGCGTGAGCATGATACTGCTCGCGGCCCTGGAGTGCGCCATCGGGATCGGCTTGATCACCGGCCTGTACCCGCGCTTGACGCTGGTATTGCTGGGTTTGCAGATGGTCGGGGCAACCTCGCCGCTAGTCATCTTCCCTGGTGAGATCTTCGCCGGACCTTTCCACGCCCCGACTCTAGTAGGCCAATACATCATCAAGGACGTGGTCCTTATAAGCGCGGGCCTAGTGCTCGGTGCAACCCTGCATGGCGGCCGGAACGTCACCGAACGCGTCCGCCGGGCCGAAGACTTCCGGAGCTACCCGGAACAGAGACTCCAGATGAAGACTTCCGGAGCTACCCGGAACAGAGACTCCAGAAACTCGGGACACAAGAACCAGCGGACGCGGAGCGTATAAAGAAGACCTGAGACTCCACCTAGTGACGGTCGAGCTTTCGGGCGACCTCGTTTAGCCCGATTCTGTAGCAGATGGAGCGGCCGTGGGGGCAGGTTGCCGGCAGGCGGCTGGTGAGCCAGCTCTCTATGAGGGCTTCCATCTCCGGTTGAGACATCCTATCGCCCATCTTCACGGCCGAGTGGCAGGCTATGGTAGCCAGGATGCGGTCCTCACGCCTGTGGCCCGGCTCGGTGCCGGAGACGGCCGCGAGCGCGTCCTTGAAAGCGCCGGCGATATCCCGGTCGGCCAGAGTCGAGATCACGGAAACTACCCTGAAGGAGCGTGGGCCGAAAGGCTCCGCCTCGAAGCCGTATACGGCTAGTTCTTCCAGGTTCCCGGCGGCTGCTTCGGCTTCGCCGGGGGAGAGTTCGACCACCTCCGGGATGAGGAGGCTCTGTACCGTAGCCGGGCTCTCAGAGCCGTTTAGACGATCCAGGATCGCCCGCTCGTGGGCGACGTGCTGGTCCACGACCCACATCGCACCCGGCTCTCCCGGCTCCTCGACGAGTATGTAGCCTGCGCCTAGCTGCCCGATCACGCGCAGCTCCCCCGGCGACGCCTGCGGCAACCCGCCCCGCTCCGGCAACTCTATAGGCCCCGGCTCCGTGGATATCTCAGCCGGAGCTTTCGACGCCTCTGAGATTCGCTCCCGCGCCTCCTGAAGGTTTCGGGTCGGCTGCGACGGGTAGACGGGACGGCTCTCGGCTGCGTAGGAGTGATAGCTCCGGCCCGATTGTGGGGTGGAGAACCGTTCCTGAGTAAAGGTAGGCTGCGACTGTCGCGGGGCTGTAGCGGGTGTGGAGGGGCGCCACTCGATCGCCCGCCGGACCGCCGCCGCGACCGCGTCCCGCACCGCACGTTCCTCGGAGAAGCGAACGAGTTGTTTGGTGGGATGTACATTCACATCTACGCGCCTCGGGTCTACCTCTATACGGAGCGCGACCGGCGGGTAGCGTCCCGATGGGACCGTCGCCCGGTAAGCGTCGTCGAGGCCGCGGTGGAGGTTGTCTCCCCTCACCCAACGGCCGTTCACCGAAACCGTCTGGCGCGATCGGCTGCTCTCCGTCAAGCTCGGGAGCGCAGCGTAGCCGCCTATCTTGAAAGCGCCCGACTCGTAAGCGACCTCCCGCAGGGCGCGTGCTTTCGCGACGCCGTGGACCTGGGCTAGACGTTCCAGCAAACCGCCCGCCGCCGGCAGAGAGAGGTAATCTCTTCCCGCCTCCGTCAGCCGGAAGGCGACCTCCGGGTGGGCCGTTGCAACGTGCGTCAAAACTTCGACGATGGCGGCCCGCTCCGCCCGCGAACCCCTCAGGAATGCCCGGCGGGCCGGGACGTTGTAGAACAGCCGGTCAACCAGGATGGTCGTCCCTTTCGGATGTGAAGCGGGAGATACATCCACCTCGCCGCCGCCTTCCACGCTCACCTTCGTTCCCGCGCCCTCGCCGGTCGAGGTGGTCAGGGAGAAGGACGAGACGCTCGCGATGGAGGGGAGGGCCTCGCCCCGGAAACCAAGGGTGGTGACGGCCTCGATGTCCTTGACGGCGCTGATCTTACTCGTCGCGTGCCTCAGGACCGAGAGCTTGGCGTCTTCGGGCGTCATTCCAGAGCCATCGTCCCGGACGAGCAGGTGCGAGGTCCCGCCGTCTCCGAGTTCGACCTCTATCCTGGAGGCTCCGGCGTCCAGGGAGTTCTCGACCAGCTCCTTGACGACGGAGGCCGGACGGTCGACGACTTCGCCTGCGGCGATCTGCTGGGCTACCCTCGGGTCGAGTACCCGGATGCTCAAGAAGAAACCTTCAAGAAGTAACCTCCATCATGGAAAACTCCCGGCATTGTACAACCGGAGGCAGGTTTTCCAACGGTCGGGTGTGTAGAATCCGGTCCTATGCGTAAAAAGAAGACAGAACTATGAGCGAGCCCGAACGTCCCGACGAACAGCGGCAGGAGTTGCCCCTGGAGGAAGTAGAGCGGCTCGTCGGGATCCTACAGACGAGCGGCGTCGGGGAGATCAACATCCGCCAGGGTTCGCTCAGGATCACCGTGAAGGCAATGCCGCGAGCCTCCGGAACGACGGCCCCCGTCACTGAAACCGAGGTTTTCAGGGAAGCCTCCGTCTCCGATGATGCAGCCGCAACCGTTAACAGCGGGATCCCGAGCGGGCTGCACGCGGTACGTTCTCCTGTGGTGGGGACCTTCTACCGGGCGCCCGCGCCGGGTGAGGAAACTTACGTCGAGGTCGGGGATAAGGTCAAGGCCGGGCAGACCTTGTGTATTATCGAGGCGATGAAGCTGATGAATGAGATCCCGACGGACGTTTCGGGCGAGGTCGTCGAGGTCCTGGCCGAGAACGCCGGGGGTGTCGAGTACGATCAGCCGCTTTTCTACCTCCGGCCAGAAGGCTAGGCTCCCGTGATAGGGAAGGTCCTGGTCGCCAACCGGGGCGAGGTCGCGCTGCGGGTCATCCGGGCCTGCCGGGAGCTCGGCATAAGGAGCGTGGCCGTCTACTCGACCGCAGACTCCGACTCGCTGCACCGGATGCTCGCCGATGAGGCCATCTGCATCGGGCCTCCGCCTGCGACCGGCAGCTACCTGAATGTGCCGGCGATTGTCTCCGCCGCCGAGCTTACGGGCGCGGACGCCATCCACCCCGGTTACGGTTTCCTGGCCGAGAACGCCCGCTTCGCGGAGATCTGCGAGCGCTGCAACATAAGGTTTATAGGGCCGTCATCGAGGATCATCGCCCAGATGGGCGACAAGGCTACCGCCCGGAACATCGCCGCCGCCGCCGGCGTCCCAGTGACCCCCGGCAGCGACGGGCTCTGCGAGAGCGTCTCCGAAGTAAAGCGAGTCGGGGCGGAGGTCGGCTACCCGCTGGTCATAAAGGCGAGCGCGGGCGGCGGCGGCAAGGGGATGCGTGTGGTCTGGGCCGAGAAGGACGTGAAAGAAGCGTTTCTGGAGGCGAGCCGGGAGGCTGGGGCGAGCTTCGGCGACGGCTCGGTCTACGTCGAGCGCTACCTCGAAAGCCTGCGCCACGTCGAGGTACAGGTCCTTGCCGACTCCTCGGGCGGGTTGAGCGTCTTCCCGGAGAGGGATTGCTCCGTCCAGCGCCGCTACCAGAAACTGATAGAGGAATCGCCCGCTCCGCACTTGCCCGCGGAGGTCCGCGAAGGGATGATGAGCGCTGCCTCTTCTCTGGTCGGGTCGATGGGTTACGAGGGTGCCGGGACGGTCGAGTTCGTTTATTCGGAGGGCGAATTCTACTTTATAGAGATGAACAC
>JBBPZK010000130.1:0-7514 GCA_038199155.1 Rubrobacterales bacterium
CCGTACAGTTCCTCGAACCTCTCCGACCACTTACCGATAGCATCCAACTGCTCCAGGGTTCCTTCCTGTGCCACAATCCCACTCCCTTCCTCGCCCTACGTGGAGGGTAGCGCATCGACGAACTAACTGATGCTGTAGGGACGAGCCAGCGTGTTGAAAAGCGTAGGGGCACGAGGAAAACGTCAAAACAACGAATGCAAACCCAACCAGCAATACGAAGGTCCCGTATCGTTGCGTGATAGGGGCGGACAAGCTCGCCGTGTTCTCCTCTGAGATTTCAGAAGAAGTATATACTCCGGCTCCGTTAGCCGGGCAACAGTTCAGCAAGCTGACCGGCTGAAGTGCTGACTAGCCGTCCAGCTACAACTCCCACTCCATCAGTTCCAGGCGGCGGGCTCCCATCGAGGCGACCGCGTATGCCGGGATTCCGGCTACGAGCAGCCAGACCGGGATGATCAGGGCGGCGGAGATCCAGGAGGATATGACGTTGCCCAGGAAGTACCATCCGGCGAAGCAGACCCCACTCAAGACGAGCAGCCCCAGGAAGCAGAGCGTAGTCAATATGTTGCCCTCGAAGGTGGTCGCCCGGTTCGGGTTGTCCCAGTCGAAGCGGGGGAACATGGCGGAGATCCCGACACCGTAGGCGGAGACGGCCGCCGCTATCGCCGGGCCGCCGATCAACCCTAGCAGGAGCCCCGGCAGGTAGAAGAACCCCGGCAGCAACGAGACTATCGCCGAAGCCAGGATTGCCAGCACGGAGCCGACGGTTGTGCCCCCGATCCATTTGCCGAGCAAAACCCTTCCGGGGCTCATTGGCGAGGCGGCCAGGATACCGTAGGAACGTCCTTCCCCGCCGATAGTCTGCAACGCTTCTCCCCAGGAAGGCCCCGTCGCCGAGATCCCGGCCGCCACGAGATACGGCACGATCGAGAAGAGTCCCGCCCCTCCGCCCTCGGAGCCGGAGACGGAGTTGAACGTGGCGTAGAAGGTTCCTAAAGCCAGGGGCATCACCAAGCCCGCCAGCCGCCGGTAGTCGCGCGGCAGGCAGGTGAGGTCCTTGACGGCGACCGCCCTCGCGTCCCTGGGCAGCCAGCCGAACAACACCCCGATCCCGCCGGAAGACCTGACCTTCCCGGAAGACTCGGCGGCCCGCGCCCGCCCCGTCGCGTAAGCCCAACCGGCCAGCGCCAGGCAGACCGCGTACAGACCGAAGGCGAGGAGGGCGAGCGGCCAGAGCCCGCCGAAGAGCCTTTCCCAGTCGAGGGTGGCGGCCCCCGTCACCGCTTCCGAGGCCCAACTCCCCGGCGGAGCGTGGAGGACACGGGAGTTGGAGATGCCGCCGGAAGGAGAGAAAGCCGCGCCGCTTCCGGGCGGGTTGAAGAGGTAGAAAACCACCCAGATGATGATCCCCGCGAGGGCCCCGAGGGCGGCCACTATCTCTTTCGCCTTTCCCGGTGGGACCAGGCGCATCAGCGGCATGATGAGCAGCACGCACAGGCCCGTCGGGACCATGACCACCATCACCGAGACGAGGAGCATAACCGGGTAGAAGAGCACGGACGATCCTGTTGCGACACCGTACGCGACGAGAGCCGGCAGCCCGAGAAAAGCGAACATAGCGCCATTGGAGGCGAAAACCTCCCAGAACTTGTAGGCGAAGACCGTGCGTTCTTTGATCGGCATGGACAAGAGCACGTCCAGGTCTCGCGAGAGGTACATCCCGTACAATGCCCGCGTGATGCCGGTGAAGATGAGGAGGACCGCCGCGGCGCCATAGATGCCGGACAGGAAAGACGCGACGACTTCCTTCCCGTTCGGTGCGCCCGAAATCCCCCGGAAGATCGCCAACGAACCGAAAAAGATAGCCAGCGTGAGTATGAGCACGGCCAGCGCCCCGAAGACGAACTGGGCTATTCGTCCGCCGCCCTTGCCGGAGAGGGCGCGTGTGATGCTTTTCAGTTGGACGCGGCGCATCAGGCCGAGGGTGTTCAATCCACGCTCCTAATCTCTAAGGTAGCCGGCGATCTCGTGTCCCTCGCTGGATCCGGTGAGGTCCAGGAAACCACCCTCCAGGGTGTTGTCGTCTGGGGCGTGGGCGGTGGAGCGAAGCTCGGAGAGCGTGCCTTCGGCGAGTATCCTTCCGTCCTGGATGATGCCGATCTCATCGCACAATACCTGCGCGATCTCCAGGATATGGGTCGCCATGAACACGGTGCCGCCGCGCTCCACGATGCGGCGCAATACGTCCTTGATGAGCCGGGCGCTCGCCGGGTCGAGGCCGACGGTAGGCTCGTCCAAAAACAATACCTCCGGCTCGTGCAACAAGGCCGCCGCCAAAGCACATTTCTGCTTCATCCCGTGGGAGTAACCACCGGTGACCTCGTCGGCCGCCTCCGTGAGGCCGAACATCTCCAACAACTCCCCGGAGCGGCTGGAGACTTTCTCCGGCTCGACGCCGTACACGTCCGCCACGAACCTCAAAAACTCGCGTCCCGTGAGCTTGTCGAAGAGCGCGGGCTCGTCCGGGACGAACGCCAGGCGCCGCTTCGCCTCCAGCGGTCTCTTGACCACGTCCACGCCTGCTACCTCCACTTCCCCGGAGGTTGGGCGCAGGAGGCCGGTGAGCATCTTTATGGTGGTCGTCTTGCCCGCGCCGTTCGGTCCGAGGAAGCCGTAGAGCGTGCCGCGTTCGACGGAGAGGTCGAGGTTCCGCACCGCTTCCCTGGAGCCGTAGCGCTTGACGAGACCTCTAGCCTGTATCATCCGGGGTCCTTTCCTCCGGGGTTCAGGTTACGTCGCGCCTGCGGAGGAGCAGGGCGGCCAGGATGAGGAAGACTATGATGTAGATGCCGAGTACGAGCGCCGCCTGTCCGGGGTCTACGAGAGGCTTTGATCCACCGAAGCCCTGCGGTAGGTCCCTGGTGAAAGAGCCGGCCAGGAAGTTCGAGTTCTGGCCCGGAAAGAACTTGCGGGAGTTTCGGAAGGCTTCGCTATCTATCGGCAGGCTGAAGATAATTCCTTCGAGTACCAGAGCGTAGACCAGCCCGATGGCGATGGAGAGGGCCGTGCTCCTGAGGAGTGCCGCGAGAAAGACGCCCATCGCGGCCCAGAGGACGAGGATCAACGCACCGGACCCGAGGGCGCGGGCGAATTCGCCGTAAGGAGGCCAACTTACCGGCGCGTCTTGAAGCCCGACTATGACATAGCTACAGGCCGCGCCCGCCGCGAACGCCAGAGCCGCGAGCAAGACCAGGACGACGAGCAGCGCAAGCAGCTTCCCCGCGAAAACTCCCAGCCTCTTTGGTCGCTGGGAGAATATAGTTTTGAGCGTACCCCAACCGTACTCGCTGCCGACCGCCAGCGCGCCCAGGATCAGGGCTATCGGGCCGCCGAGGTTCGGGAAGCCGTTCATTATGTTGGAGGTCAGGTTTTGCGGGTACAGGGTTTTTAGCTGCTCCTTCTGTATCCGCTCTTGCTGCTTTTGCTGCCTATCTATCTGCTTCTGGACTCTAGGCGGGGCGTCTTTGGGTGCTTTTGGCGGCGGAGGGGTGATGGAAAGGAAGGTGTAGGTCAAGGTGTAGGCGAGCAGAACTATGACGGCCAGCCAGATCAGACCGAGCACCCACGTCGCCGGACGTTTGCGGATCTTGAGGAACTCCGCCCTGAAGCTGCCCACGCTACTCTTCCTCCTGTCGTTCTCCGGTGAGTTGCAGGAAGACGTCTTCGAGCGACTGCTCGCTCACCCGCAGCTCGCTCACCCGCAGCCCCGCGCCCACCAGTTTCTCGTTGATCTCCGCTATCCGCTCCGGGTCGGCTGAGACCATCAGCGCCCCGTCCGTCACCTTTACCTCCTCGACCCCGGCGAGCTTCCGCGCTATCTCGACCGCCTCCTCGACGGGCTCGGCCCGGACCAGTATTCCCGTGCCGCCCCGAAGCTCGGACACCGTGCCTTCGGCGACGAGTTTTCCGTTGTTGATGACGCCGACCCGGTCGCAGATCTGCTCGACTTCTCCTAGCAGGTGACTCGAAAGCAGGACGGTCCTCTCCCCACGTCCTAGTTCCTTTATGAGCGTCCTCATGTCGGCCATGCCCTTAGGGTCGAGGCCATTGGTCGGCTCGTCCAGGATCAGGAGGTCCGGGTCTTTCAAGAGCGCCGCCGCCACCCCGAGACGTTGCTTCATCCCGAGCGAATACTTCCTGAACTTATCCTTCGCACGCCCCGACAGCTCTACCTGATCCAGGACTTCCTTGATGCGCTGCTTTTTCACCCCCGAATAACGGGCCATCACCTTCAAGTTGTCCCGGCCCGAGAGATACGGATAAAAGGCAGGCGACTCGACCAGCGCGCCCACCCTGGCGAGCCCTTCTGAAGCTCCCGGCGCTTCCCCGAGCACCGTGGCCGTCCCGGAAGTCGGCTTTATGAGCCCGAGCAGCATCCGAAGCGTGGTCGTCTTACCGGCCCCGTTCGGCCCTAGAAACCCGTAGACCTCACCGGGACGGACGTTCAGGTCGAGTTTATCGACGGCGGTTATCTTCGAGCCGTAGCGTTTTGTGAGGCCGTTAGTCTCCACTAGGAGCTGTCGGGCTCCGTTACTCGTCACGGACGGGCTCCTTTCGTCGGCTGCGACCATTGTCTCGCAGCCTGGGGTGAGATGTCCAATCCCCGCGAGAGTATGTGAAAGATATGTTAACCGGCTCGGCTCTCCGTCCGGCTATACTGGGGATTATATGTACGATTGGATGAAAGTGGGAAGCGCGCCGAACGAGACCCTGGCGCTGATGATGGAAGGGCTTCTCAGGGAGGCGGACATACCGGTGCTCATCCGGCGTCCTGCGGGGTTCGACGCGCCGGACTTCCTGGCCGCCGGGCCGCGGGAGCTACTGGTCCCGGAGATCGTGCTGGCCGAAGCTCGGGAGATCCTGGAAGACACCACCGGCACTGGCTCCTGGGCGTAAACGGAGGCCGGGTAGCCTCGCGCTACTTCTTTTTGAACCGGAGTTGCACGGTCGTTCCGCGTCCGGGTTTGGAGATGACATCCATCTCCGCGCCGGCTTCCACGGCCCGGCGGTTGATCTCCTGCAACCTGACGGGAGGCTCGTTCGGATCCAACCCGCGTCCGTCGTCCCGGACCCGGACTATAAGGACAGGGCCTACTTGTCGGGACTCCAGGTAGATGTTCCGGGCGCCGGAGTTTCTGGAGGCGTTCCAGAATGCTTCGGCGGTCGCCTGATAGATAGCCGCCACTTCTCCTGGTTTCAGGTAGCCGAGCGGGGCTTTGAGGTCTTCGTGGGTGGTGATGCCGAAGTATCCCTCAAACCTTGAGAGGTGGTGTCTCAGGAAAGCGCCGGGGTCCGGGAGGATATCGCCGTAGAGTATCTGGAACTCGTCATACGGCTTCGAGATGTAGTACTCGACCTCTATAGAAGTTTCTAGCGCCCGGTCGATGCTCTGGCGTGCGGTTTCCCTTTCTCCTCGCCGCTCGGCCCCGAGCGCGGCGCCTAGGGCCAGGGAGATCTCATGTACCCTGTCCTTGACTGTATCGTGCAGCTCGTACAGCAATTGTCCTTTTTCGAGCCTCCGATCCATCTGACGCTGCTCGGTGCTGATGCTGTCGGAGACGAAGGAGACGAGCGGTACCCGCGTGGTCATATAGAGGAGGATGATCACCGCCCCCGCGAGCACGTATGGAGGCAATGGTTGATGGAAAGCTCCCCACGCCAGCATCAGGACGAAGTGTAATGGGGGTGAGAGGGGACCGAACCAGAAGAGGAGTATCCGCCACGGCTCTACCTGTCCTGCGGAGACCTTGACGGGGGGCTTGCATAGTGCGGAGAGGCCCACGAGCAGTACGCCGAGCGCCCAGAACATGTCGGACCAGTTGCCGCTCCCGTAAGGCCCTCCGGACCTTATGCCCAGGTACAGCGCATCCGCCGCCAGAAACGCCAGGAAGCCGGGGATCAAGAGGTTGGCGAGAGGAGGTTTCCGGGCGTTCGAGAGGACCACGAGGCCCAGGAAGAGCAGCGCCGTGTCGCAGACCGGCCCGGAGAGGGCGACCACCACCGCCCGTCCGCTCTCCAACCCCGCCGCCGCAGCGCCCGGCCCGAGAACGAAATACCAGACGAGGGTCGCGGTGGAGAGCATGATCGCCACCGCGTCAAAAGCGCTTACCGCCGTGATCTTCCACGCCGTCATCTTTATCAGCCACAGCAAACCCCCGATGAGCAGCGAGTAAGAGATTGCGTAAGCGAAGTCTTGCGGCTCCAGCAAGGGCGTCTTGAGGCTCACGTCGAACATCTCGTAGAAGTTCCAGAAAACGTCCCCCGCGAAGCGAAAAGCCATCCCTCCGGCGAGCAGCGCCCAGAAGATACGCCCGGCCCCCTCCGACTTTCGGAGGGCGGCCACCAGCGCAACCGCCGTGAAGGCCGCAGCGGCCCAGGAGATGACCAGGGCGAATACGAGCCTCGCCCCGGAGTCCGGTGGCATGGCGGCGAAGACCACCACCGCCGCCATCCAGCAAGCCAGGACCAGAACTCCCACGGTCCGTGGGTCGCGCAACCCGGATCCGCCAATCTTGAAAGTGTTCGAGATCTGCTGCAATATCCTCCCTCCGCAGCCTTACTAATGACGATAATATCAAATAGAGCCACGGTTGACTACCCGTGGAAACAGCTTTTTTCGGCGTCTAGTCACACCGGAGCGGAACTCCTACAGGAAGCAGTTTTGCTGGCTCTGTTTCGTGACGACAATAATAGAGGAAGCCGCTGCCTTGGAGGGCAGGCAACCAGAAGCGCATCCTGGACAATGAAATATGTTTCGTGCTTCGCTCGTACAGTAAATCTCACTGAGTGTTACATCGAGAGCTCGTGGTCGCGAGACTTGCGACACACATCCGGCGGGAGCGTTAGAATCTCGACTGCCGCATGTTTCGAGAGAAAGGTTTTTGAGGTGTGCGGCAGGATCCTCGGAGAGGCGGGTTATGCTACCACGACCTGCGCTTCGAGCGGTATCGGGGAGACGACGTCCAGGGAACCTGCCGGTGAGGGCGTAGGGGCCACGCTTGCCGTCCCAGCCACAGGCAAACGTACAGCAGGTTTATACTCGTCGGTATTCTCTGTGGAGATGTCGACGTATTGGAAGAGGAGGAAATTATGGAAACACGCAAGCTAGGCAATCAGGGGCTCGAAGTTTCGGAGCTTGGGCTCGGGTGCATGGGAATGAGCGAGTTCTACGGGACGGGTGACGAAGAAGAGTCCATAGCCACCATCCACCGCGCCATAGAGCTTGGCGTGACCTTCCTTGATACGGCGGATATGTACGGTCCGTTCACTAACGAGAAGCTGGTTGGAAAGGCGATCTCCGACCGACGGGACCAGGTGACCCTCGCCACCAAGTTCGGCAACGTGCGGGACGAGGACGGCAATTTCCAGGGCGTCAACGGCAAACCTGACTACGTGCGCGAAGCCTGTGACGCCTCTTTGCAGCGGCTCGGCGTGGACCACATAGACCTCTACTA
>JBBPZK010000131.1:0-4354 GCA_038199155.1 Rubrobacterales bacterium
CGACGGAGGAGGGTGTCGAGAAAGTCGAGAAGGCGCTCGGCATGGAGAACCTCTACGACGATGTGAACACGAACCTGGTCAACCACTTGAACCAGGCGTTGCGGGCGCACACGCTGTTCCACAAGGACATCGAGTATCTGGTACGCGACGGTGAGGTCTTTATCGTGGACGAGTTCACGGGACGCGTATTGGAAGGCAGGCGTTACTCCGAGGGTCTGCATCAGGCGATAGAGGCAAAAGAAGGCGTGGAGATCAAGGAAGAAAACCAGACGGTCGCCACGATCACGATCCAGAACTTCTTCCGCCAGTACGACAGGCTCGGCGGCATGACGGGTACGGCTGCGACAGAGGCCGACGAATTCATGCACATCTACAAGATGGAGGTCGTCTCCATCCCGACGAACGAGGAAATGGTCCGGGAAGACAAGGACGACCTCGTTTATAAGGCCAAGAAGGACAAGTACAACGCGGTCATAGAGGATATTGCCGAGCGGAACAAGAAGGGTCAGCCGGTTTTGGTCGGGACGGTCTCGGTGGAGGTGTCTGAGCGCCTCTCGGCGATGCTCAAGCGGCGCGGCGTGCGGCACAACGTCCTGAACGCCAAGCAGCACGAGCGGGAGGCCGAGACTATCGCCGAGGCCGGAGAGCGCGGTTCGGTGACTATAGCGACGAACATGGCCGGTCGTGGTACGGACATCAAGCTCGGAGAGGGCGTGGCGGGGCTTGGCGGGTTGTACGTGCTCGCCACCGAGCGTCACGAGTCGCGCCGCATAGACAACCAGTTGCGCGGTCGTTCCGGTCGTCAGGGGGACCCCGGCGAGTCGCGGTTCTACCTATCGTTCGAGGACGACTTGTTGCGGCGCTTCGGCGGGCAGCGGATGCAGAGTGTCATAGAGCGAATCGGGCTTGAGGAGGACGTGCCGATCGAGGCTGGCATGATCTCCGGCTCCGTGAGGCGCGCCCAGGAGCAGGTCGAGAATATGAACTTCCAGCAGCGGAAGCAGATCCTGGAGTACGACGACGTTCTGAACAAGCAACGCGAGGTGATCTACGCGATCCGGCGCGACATCCTGCTGGGTGGCACGGTAGATTCCTGGAGCTACATCGAAGAAGTCCTCTCCGGCGCCGTTTCGGAGTACGTCTCGGACGCCATCTATCCCGAAGACTGGGATCTTGGGGCTCTTTCGGCGGAGGTCAACCGCCTCTACCCGAGTTCGCTCGACCTGGAAAACCTGAACCGCGACGAGCTGACCAGCGAGCAGGTCATGGAGATGGTCCTGCAAGACGCGCGGGAGCGGTTGGAGGAGCGGAAGTCCGAGTGGGAGGCGCGGATGGCTCGGCTCGACAGCCACGGCCTAATGCGGGCGGACAACGTCAACGATTTCGAAGAGGCCGAGCGCCGCACGCTGCTTTCTATCGTGGATCAGCGGTGGCGGGAGCACCTTTACGACATGGAGTACCTGCGCGACGGTATCGGCTGGCGCGGGCTCTCCCAGAGGGACCCGCTGGTCGAGTACAAGCGCGAGGGCTTCGACATGTTCCAGGAACTGGAGCAGGGCCTCAAGGAAGATTACGTCACCTATATCTACCGCGTCGAGAACATAGAGTTGCCCGACCAGTTGGAGATCGAGGAACTCTCCTACAGCGGCGGTGAGGACGAGCCGAACCAGGAAGAGGCGAAGAGCATCCCGCGCCGGGTGGAGAAGGTCGGCCGCAACGACCCTTGTCCGTGTGGGAGCGGCAAAAAGTACAAGAAGTGCCACGGCAGCGCCGACACGGAGGCCCCGGCGGCCGGCGGACGCGCGACCCGGATGGGCGGCTAGAACTTAGCATCTTGGCCGAGCCGGAAGAAAGAGTCGTTAGCTTAGAAGGCCGGCTCGCGGAGCTTGAGTCGTTCTTCGGGGTGGAGAGCCTGCGGGCCGAGGCGGAGAAGCTTTCCGGGGAGATGAGCAGTCCCGGTTTCTGGGATGATCCGGACGAGGCGCGGGAGGTTTCCGGGCGCTTCTCGCGCGTCGAGGGCCGGGTACGGCTTTTGGAAGACCTGCGCGGCAGGATTTCGGACTCCAAGGAGATCCTGGAGCTTGCGGAGGGAGATAAGGAGCTTCTGGACGAGGTCGAAGGCGAGCTCGGGCAGGTCGAGCGGACGCTTGAGGAGCAGGAGGTGGCGAGGCTCTTCTCGGGTGAGTACGACGAAGGAGACGCCATCGTCACTATAAACCCAGGAGCCGGCGGGGTCGACTCCCAGGACTGGGCCGAGATGCTCGCCCGGATGTACCGGAGATGGGCTGAGCGCCGGGGCTATAAGTTAGAGGTGATCGAGTACACCGAGGGCGAAGAGGCGGGCATAAAAAGCGCCACGTTCAGCATCGGCGGGGAGTACGCTTTCGGGCTGCTTTTGGCCGAGCGGGGAATTCATAGGCTCGTCAGGATCAGCCCGTTCGATGCAGGAGCAAGGAGGCACACGAGCTTCGCGTCGGTGGCGGTGGCCCCGGTGGTGGGGGACGCGGTTGAGGTGGAGATCGACGAGAAAGACTTGAAGGTCGATACTTACCGGGCTTCGGGGGCGGGTGGGCAACACGTCAACAAGACCGATAGCGCTGTTCGGATCACGCATCTGCCAACCGGAATAGTCGCGCAGTGTCAGAACGAGCGTAGCCAGCACCAGAATCGGGAGGTGGCGATGCGGGTGCTGCGGGCGCGGCTCTTCGAGTTGGAGAGGGAGAAGCGGGAGCAGGAGATAGCGTCCCAGAGCGGCGAGAAGGCGGACATAGAGTGGGGTTCCCAGATCCGCTCCTACGTTCTCCACCCTTATAAGCTCGTAAAAGACCACCGCACCGGCGAAGAGACGGCGAACGTGGACCGAGTCCTGGACGGAGACCTGGACTCCTTTATCTACACCTACCTCAAGAGCCGTCCGGCTTCCAAAGACGTGGCGTAAGACTCCTGCGGAAAGCTCTGTTCATAGGACTGGGCGTCGTCCTGCTGCTCATTATCATCGTCGTTGTCGGCGTCTATACTTTCATCCCACCGATCCTAAACAGCACCCTCGAAAGGGACCTCCAATCCCGGCTAGACCTCCAGAACAAGCCGGATGTAAAACTGAAGAGCGATCCGCCGCCGGAGATGCTAACCGGGAAGTTCTCTAGCGGGGTGGTTGACCTGAAATATCCCAGGTTCGGTGGCGTGCGCCCAGAGAAGGTTACTCTCAACCTCGATCCCTTTAACGTAAAAGTGTTGAAGAGCCTCACGAACGGCGCTTTCGAGACGCGCAAGTCGCTTTCCGGGGACCTGCGGGTCGCGCTCTCGGAGAAGGAAGTCCTGCGAATCGCGAAGAAGAAAGCGAAGAGTTACCCGATAGACGGCCTGAAACTACGAAAGAGCGGCGTCACCATCCAGTCTTCCGTGAGCGTCTTCGGCTTCAAATTTCCGGTGGGGGTCGCGGGCAAGCTGTCGTTGCGAAGCGGAAAACTTAATTTTAAGCCACAGCAGATAGACGCGGCCGGGACGCCGCTGCCGAAAAACCTCTCCAGGCAGTTGCTCTCCGGCGTTGACTTTAGTTATCCGCTCGGCAAGCTGCCCTACGGTACGAAGATAAACAAGTTGAGGGTGATGGACAAACGGCTGGTGCTCGAAGGGCGCATGGAGCGCATTCCGAGTGGTTGACACGAGCGGCGGTTGACATCATCAGCGGTTTGTTGCTATCTTCCCCGGTGGTCGGTGTACGATTACAAGAGTGTTCCATCGCATAGAAGCTTCCGGCCGGGTGGCCGTATTTGGGGGGCAAGTGATCCAGTTCGACAGCGTCACCAAAGTCTATGGGCGGGATACGACTGCCCTTGAGCGGGTGAGCCTCGAAATAAAGGCCGGAGAGTTCGTGTTCCTGGTCGGGGCGAGCGGCTCCGGAAAGTCCACGATGGTCCGGCTCATCCTGAAAGAGATGGAGCCCTCGGCGGGCGCTGTCTACGTGAACGGCGTCAAGCTCTCTACCGTGAGCCGGCGGCAGACGCCTCGTCACCGGCGCAATATCGGGTGCGTTTTCCAGGACTTCAAGCTGCTCCCGAACAAGACCGTCTCTGAGAACGTCGCCTATGCGATGGAGGTCACGGGGCAGAGGACGAAGACCATTCGCACGAAAGTTCCCCAGATATTGGACCTCGTCGGTCTGAGCAGTAAGGTGGAAAAGTACCCGGAGCAACTCTCCGGCGGGGAGCAGCAGCGCGTATCCATTGCGCGTGCCTTCGTTTCTCAGCCGCCGATTTTGATCGCCGACGAGCCGACCGGAAACCTAGACCCGGAATCGAGCGTCGGCATATTCCTCCTCATGTACCGTTTAAAAAAAATGGTAACAACCGAC
>JBBPZK010000132.1:0-4446 GCA_038199155.1 Rubrobacterales bacterium
AGGAACTTCTGCGAGGAGGTGCTGGCGCGGCTCGGCGTGCCGGCGGAAGACGCTGCTTTCGTGGCGGATTCGTTGGTCCGGGCCAACCTGGAAGGGGCTGACAGTCATGGGATCAGCCGTCTCGGCATTTACGTCCGGCGGCTGAAGGAAGGCGGGATCTCCGCACGTCCGGAGGTCCGGATCGAGCGTTCGGGCTCCGTGTTGCGGGTGGATGGGGACAACGGATTGGGCCAGGTAGTCTCTCACCGCGCCCTGAACGAGGCCGTGCCGGTCGCGAGAGAGACCGGCATAGTGGGTATCGGCGCCCGGAACAGCAACCACTTCGGGACTGCCGCCTACTACTGCCAGATGGCCTGCCGGGAGGGCATGGCGCTCATCGCCACAACGAACACGCCGCCGGGGATAGCGCCGTGGGGTGGGAAGGAGGCATACTTCGGCACCAACCCGATAGCGTTCGGTTTCCCGACCAGGAGTGGGCCGCCGGTGATCGTGGACATGTCGTCAAGCGTTGTCGCCCGCGGCAAGATCATCCTCGCCGACAAAGAAGGAGTAGAGATCCCCGAAGGCTGGGCTATAGATGAGGAAGGAAAGGAGACGACCGACCCGGCCTCGGCTCTGAAGGGAGCCATGCTCCCGCTCGGCGGGGCGAAGGGCTACGCGCTGGCGTTTGCCGTGGAGATGATGTCCGGGGTGCTCTCCGGTGCGGCGTTTGGGCCGCACGTGGGCAGTATCTACGCGGATGGCGGCTCCGCGGCCAACGTGGGCCACAACTTCATACTCCTGGACGTATCTCGCTGGATGCAGGCCGAAGATTATTACGAGCACGTGGACCGACTCCTTGCGGAGGTCAAAGCCGTTCCTCCCGCCGGGGAGACAGAGGTTCTGTATCCGGGGGAGCGGCGTTACAGGGCTTTCCTGGAGAACTCGGAGAGAGGCTTGGCATTGCCGGTCGCCGTCCGGGAAGAGTTGGAAATTCTCGCGCGAGAGTATGACGTGGCGTGGTAGGGCCGCGAATGCACGGTAGCGTTGAATTTTGGGAAAAGCAAGGGAAAGGAGTAAGGTCAATGGTCGATCAAGATAGAGGGAGAGTAGACTCCGCCGGAAGCTCTGCCGGGAAGAAGATCAGCCGGAGGAGGTTCCTGGAGTTGGGTGGGGCGGGGCTCGCGGGAGCGGGCTTGGTCGGGATCTCCGGTTGTGGCGGCGGTAGTCAGGGTGGAGGAGGGAGCAAGAGTCTCATCTTCTCCTACGCGACGGAGCAGTCGGGGACCTTGCAGAAGCTCATCGACAAGTTCAACAAGCAGAACAAGGGCAAGATAAAAGTTCGGTGGCGCAAGATGCCGGCCGCCAGCAGCGACTACTTCGATCAGATAAAGACCCAGTTGCAGTCCGGGCAGTCGGACATAGACGTGATCGCCGGGGATGTGATCTGGCCGGCGCAGTTCGCGGCGCAGGGTTGGATCCTCGACCTCTCCGACCGTTTTACCAACTCCATGAAAAAGGATTTCCTCGGCGGTCCCGTGCAGTCTCTCGAATATAAGGGCAAGACTTGGGGCGTACCGTGGTTCACGGACGCCGGGATGTTCTACTATCGTAAGGACCTCCTCAAAAAAAGCGGTTTCGACTCGCCACCGAAGACCTGGGACGAGATGAAGAGCATGGTCCGTAAGATAAGGTCCGACTCCGGTACCAAGTACGGCTACGTCTTCCAGGGCAGCCAGGATGAAGGCGGCGTCGCGGACGCCCTGGAGTGGATCTGGAACGCTGGTGGCGACGTCCTGCAAGGTGACAAAGTGGTGGTAAAAAGCCCGAGTTCAGTGGAGGGGCTCAAGTTGCGGCGGAGCATGATCACGGACAATATCGCCCCACGCGCGAACACGGACTACACTACGCAAGACTCCCAGGGAACCTTTACCAACGGCGACGTTATTTTCATGCGTAACTGGACCTTCGTCTACGGACTCCTGGCGGATCCAAAACTCTCCAAAGTGAAGCAGGATCAAGTAGGCATCGCTCGCCTGCCGGTCGTGGATGAGAGCAAGAACAGCGTGAGCTGCCTCGGTGGTTGGAACTTCATGGTCAACGCCCAGTCAAAGGGCAAGCTGGACCATATCTGGACGTTCATCAAATTCATGTCCGCCCCCGAACAGCAAAAGACCTACACCCTCGGGACCGCGACGATGCCGACCCGCCAGAACCTCTACCAGGACAAGGAAGTCCTGAACAAGGTACCGGTCGCCGCCCTGGCTAAGGAAGTCCTGAAGAGCACCAAGCCTCGACCGCGCTCGCCATACTATGCGGACATGTCACTTGAGATGGCGCAGGAGTTCAACAGCGCCCTCAAGGGAAATGTACCGACAAAAGAGGCGCTGGGCACGCTGGAGGAAAAGCTAAAGAACATCGTCAGCAAGTCATAGCGATCCGTGCGCCCTTTCATCCAAAAAGTTACTGATGGCTGAGAGGCTGGCCATCGGCCAGGCCGGCGGCCCGACGGCGGTGATGAACGAGAGCCTCTTCGGTTTCCTGGAAGAGGCTCTCCACGACCACGAGATCTACGGTGTCATAAACGGGCTTCAGGGCCTCGACGAGGAACGTTTTGTAGCCCTCGAAGGCCAGGCCGGGCGCTACCGGCGCATCGCCACGATGCCCGGCGCCTGGCTCGGGGCGGGACGGTGGCCGTCGCGGGAGGAGGACTTCGAGCGGTACGTCGGCAACCTCAAGAGAAAAGAAATTCGAGGGCTCGCCCTGATCGGTGGAAACGGGACCATGTGGGCCTGTCGCGAGCTCGAGCGGGCCGCCGGACGAATAGGATACGCGCTCGCGGTCGTCGGGATACCGAAGACCGTCGACAACGACCTGGCCGGCACGGATCACGCGCCCGGCTTCGCCAGCGCCGCCCGGTTCGTCGCGACGATGGTCCGGGATATCGGCAAGGATTTGGAATCCATGCGTAACTTCGAGTCGGTGCGGGTGCTGGAGACGATGGGCCGCAACGTCGGCTGGCTCGCCCAGAGCGCCGGCTATCTCAAAGAACGTTCAGAGGACCCGCCGCACCTGATCTATGTCCCCGAGCGACCCTTAGATCCGGACGAGTTTATCGTCTCGGTGAGAGAGATTCACCGCACCTACGGTTACGCAGTCGCCATCGTCAGCGAAGGCCTCGTTCCTACCTCGACCGAGACAGGGCTTGCGTCTCCGGTCCTCGGCGGTGTCTCGCGGGAGTTGGCGCACCGGGTGAGAGAGGAAACCGGGCTGCCCGCCCGCGGCGAGCTGCTCGGCATGGGCCAGAGAAGCTACTCTCTGTCCGTCTCGGACCGCGACCGGCGGGAGGCCAGGATGCTCGGAGCCAGGGCCGCTGAAACCCTGCGCGCCGGACGTTCCGGCGTGATGCTCGCCCTCCACAGGATCGAAAAGCCCCATTACGAAGTAGAGATAGAAGAGGTTCCCCTGGACCGGGTTGCGGGTATCGAGAAACCGCTACCCGAAGAATGGATAGGTACACCCGACAAGATGTCCGAGGAGTTCAGAGTGTGGCTGGAGCCGCTGGTCGGAGAGGACCTGGCCGCGTACCCTCCGAATGCTCCGGCGGCCCTGGAGAGAGGAAGCTTGAAAACGTGACGGATAATAGCGGGACGAAGCTGGGTGTCGTGTTCCTCGGGCGCAAGCGGCCCGGCTTCGACCAGGAGTGGAACCGGCAGGTCACGGAGAGTGTCCGGAACTTCCTGAAAACCTCCGCTTACGATACCTTCATCCCCGATACGGTAGTGGATGACGCATCGCTTCGTAAAGCCGTGGCGCGGTGCCGCGAGGAGCGGTGCGAGGTCCTGGTCGCGCTTCAGCCGACGATGGGCGACGGTCGCCTGGCGCCTATTATGGCGCAGCTCTGGGACGAGCCGGTCATCTTGTGGGCGACGCCCGAGCGCCAGGAGGGAGAGACGGTTAGCTCCTGTTCGCTGGTCGGGACCCACGTCTTCGCTGCCACCCTGCGGCAGCTCCACCGTCCCTTCGAGGTCGTCTACGGAGCACCTGATGATGAGCGGCTGCAAAGGGATCTCGACGAAGCCATCCGGGTCTGCGCGGCATCGCGTCACCTCCGAGGGTCGAAAGTTGGCCTCATCGGCTACCACGCTCCCGGTTTCATCGACATGCACTCGGACCCCTTCGACCTCGACTCGGCGCTCGGCGTGCAGCTACACCACTTCGGTCTGCAGGAGTTCATAGACAGCACCAACGCCATACCGGAAGAGGCCGTTCGGGAGGATGTGGAGCGCGTTCTGGAGCTGGGGCTCCCCTTCGAGAGTGTGGCGGAGGAGGACCTGGACGTAAACTCGCGCTACTACCTGGCGATGAAGCAGCTCGCCGAAGAAGAGAGCCTGGACGCTTTCGCCATTCGCTGCTGGCCCGAGTTGCCGAACGTGGTCGGGCAGTGGGCGTACCTCGCGATGGTGC
>JBBPZK010000133.1:0-4372 GCA_038199155.1 Rubrobacterales bacterium
ACTACGCTTGATAACCCGCATTATACAACCAGGCCCTGGCTTCAAGAACCTCTTCGAACGACCACGCCCCCGCCAACGACCCGGTCCCCATTGTAGAACACGGCCGACTGCCCCGGCGCGACGCCCTCCACCGGCTCCGCGAACCGCGCGATCCACTCGCCGCCGCCCGCATCTTCCAGCTCACACTCCACATCCGAACTGTTGTACCGGACCTGCACTGAGCCCACATCGGCCGGCTCCATAAACCAGTTCATGCCGCCTACGCGCACTTCGCTTACCTGCAAGTCGCGCTTGCTCCCGACCACGACCTGCTTGGTCTCCGGGCGAACCTCGGTCACGTAGAGCGGCGCAGGGGCCGAAACCCCGATACCGCGCCGCTGTCCCACGGTAAAGTCAACCACGCCGGCGTGCCGCCCGAGCACCCGCCCCCCTCCGTCCACTACCTCACCAGACTCGGTCGCGACCTTTTTCCGGACGAAACCGCGGTAGTTTCCGTCTGGGATAAAGCAGATATCCTGGCTTTCCGGGGTGTAGGCGACGGCGAGGTCGTTATCGCGCGCGATCTCCCGTATCTCCGTCTTCCTGTACTGCCCGAGCGGAAAGACGGTTCGGGCGAGCAGATCCTTCGGGATGGGCCAGAGCACGTAGCTCTGATCCTTGCTCTCATCCACTGGACGGGCCATCGTGGCACCATCGTCCGTCTCGACCACGCGGGCGTAGTGGCCGGTCGCGATACGGTCGAACCCGAGCCGATCCGCCAAAAAAGACGCCGCGTGGAATTTGACGTGCGCGTTGCACGCCACGCAAGGGTTCGGCGTCCGGCCCTCTTTGTACGAACCTACGAAGTCCTGCATCACCCGCCGGTTGAACAACTCCTTCAGGTCGAGCGTAAAGTGGGGTATGCCCATGCGATGTGCGGTATCCCTGGCGAAGAGGACCGTGTCGGGCGAACAACAAGAGCGACTCCCGCGCTCCCCATCGTGCAGCCGGAAGGTAACACCGACCACGTCGTAACCAGCCTCCTTCAAGAGCAACGCCGTGACCGCCGAGTCAACCCCGCCGCTCATCGCCGCGACCACGGTCTTACCGCCGTTCGCAGCACCGCCGAAACTTCCGTCGAGCAGGGCCTCGGCCCCGTGGTTCCAGTGGTCCTCGAACGACTTGTGGAGCGCGTCGAGGACGAGTGTCAACGCGTGCTCCTTGCCCTCCGGCAACGGACCTCCGAGCACCCTTTCGATATCGGCCTTCGACACTCCGGCAGCCTCGACGAGGCTCTTGCCGTGCGTAAGCTCCGCCAGCGCCGAACCGGCGGCGATGCAGGCTGCGCAGCCGTAGACCTTGTAGCGCACGTCTTCCAGAGCGTTATTCTTTACGCTCACCGTGAAGCGGGCAATGTCTCCGCACGCGGCGTCCCCCGACTCGCCGGAGCCGTCCGGCGCTTCTATCTCCCCGACGTGGCGGGGCTTTACGAGATGGTCTATCACCTGCGGCCTGTATGACATCAACTTACCTCTCTCGTCCGTATTACTAGCTCATCCTGAGCGGCGACAACTCGCGCAGCCGCGCAACCGCCCCGGAGAAAACCTCCAAAAAATCGTCTACTTCCTGCTGCGTGGTCTCCTTGCCGACCGTGATCCTGACAGACGAGAACGCCTCCCGCTCCCCACGGCCCATCGCCGTCAAGACCGGCGAAGCCTTATGTCCGGCCGAGCCCGAAGAACAGGCCGCCCCGTTTCCTATGGCGTATCCGAGGGCGTCGCACATCAGCACGAGCCCTTCCGACTCCACACCTTCCACGGCCAGATGCGCGTTGTTCGAGAGCCTCTTCTCAGCATGCCCATTGAGGTAGACATCCGGCAGCGCGGTTGCACCAGAGATCAAACGTTCCCGCAACACACTCTCGTGCCTCACGCGCTCCTCTAACTCTTCGCTCGCCAGCCGAGCGGCGATCCCGAGGCCGACAATGCCGGCCCCGTTCTCGGTCCCGCTGCGCAAACCTCTCTCCTGACCGCCGCCGAATACGACTGGTTCGATCTGGACGCCGTCGCGCACGTACAGCGCCCCGACACCCTGCGGCCCGTAGATCTTATGAGACGAGAGAGCGAGCGTCGAAACCGGCGCCCGACTCACGTCCAGCGGCAGCCTCCCAGCCGCCTGGACCGCGTCTACGTGGAAGAAAACGCCTCTCTCCGCGCAGACGGCGACCAGTTCTTTGACGGGTTCTACTGTTCCTACCTCGTTGTTCGCCCACATGACGGATGCGAGCGCGGTGTCCGGGCGCAGGGCTCCGGCGAGCTCCGCCGGGTCGACGAGACCGTCGGCGTCTACCCGGAGGCGGGTTACCTCCCAGCCGGAGCTTTCGAGATGACGTACCGCGTTCCGGACGGCTGAGTGCTCGACCGGAGAGACGACGATGTGACGTTTGTCCTCGGGGGCGGCTCGGGCCAGGCCGAGCACGGCGAGGTTGTCCGACTCCGTGCCGCCGGAGGTAAAGAGGATCTCTGCCGGGGAAGCCCCGATCAGGGCGGCCACCGACTCGCGCGCCTCTTCGACGGCTGCGCGGGCGGCGGTCCCCGGCGCGTGGAGCGAAGAAGCGTTGCCCAACGGCTCGCGCATATACGGAAGCATGGCTTCGAGCACCCGGCCGTCGAGCGGGGAGGTCGCGGCGTAGTCGAGGTATACGGAGGTCTGCGTCATCTGCTTGAGTTTAACCTGTAGCGGTGGTTTTACACGGGTTTTAGACGAGGAAAGTGTCGGTGACGGCGCCGCTTTTGTCGAGCAAGGCTACCTGATCCCCCGGTGAGAGGTTCAGTTGTTGTCCTCCTTCGAAAGTACCGGCGACCTTCTTGCCGTTCGCGCCGGTAATATCCGGGACGCGGCCGACCGAGACACTCTCGCCGGGCCGCACCTCGATGCTGGAGTTGATCCGGCCCCCCGGAGAACTCTCATCAACGTTCCCGCTCTGCTGGTCGACGAGTCGAAGGCTGAAGCCGTTGAGGTCTATGGTCTTCTTGCCCCGGTTCTTGACGGTGAAGTGGTCAATCCCTCCGCCGCCGGCCGTGAGCTTGACCTGAGTCAGGTTGGCGTCCACGCCACTCGTATTTTTCCCACTGTTGGCAGAAGCCAGGTCGAAAACAGCCTGGTCGAGCACGGGCTCCGTGACGTAGCCCTGGAACAAATTCTCGACGACATACCCTCCGCCTCTCGGTGCGAGCGTCGCCACGAAAGGCGTATAGCCAACCCCGAGCTGCGCCGCGAGCGTCCCGTACTGGTCCTTCGCGAGCTTGTTTTTACCTCCGATGTCTCCGGGGCTATCTATACCGTAGGAGAAGAACTCAACCGCCGGATAACGCGATTTGAGCTTGCCGACAAACCCCTCGACCAATTGGTCTGGGGTTAAGCCTTGAGGATAAGAGGAACCAGGATCCTTCTTGTAGAACTGTACGACTATAGGAGCTTTCCGGTCGTAGGCCGCCTTGAACTCCAAAGGAACCTCCTGCTGACGATTCAGCACGAACGGCTCCGCCCGCAAGCTCTCCGAGTCACCGGAAGCGACCGGCACACCTCCTCCCGTCGTGCCGCCGGGGCTAGGACTAGCTTCCTGGGCGAAAGCGGTCTTGGAGCCGGGCGATGTTCTCTGGGCCACCCCGCAGCCGGCCAGGAGTAGCGCGGTCAGCGCCAGTAGCAGCGCCGCGGATAGGGTTTTGCCTTTCATGACCGGAATATATCCTTCCGTAGGCAGATAGAACGCCGTGAGAAGTTGGGAACGCGCCAAATGTCCGGCGTTTGTTCTACCATGTGTGTACTTGATATTAGCATGAGAGGAGCGCCGGATTTTGCTGGACAACCCCTATCGGACGCACACTGCGGGTGAACTGAGAGCCGAAAACGCGGGAGAAAAAGTGAGGCTGGCCGGCTGGGTCGGGCGTCGCCGGGACCACGGCGGTTTGATCTTTATAGACTTGAGAGACCGATGGGGCGTCACCCAGGTCACCTTCGGCCCGGAGCAACAGGAAACTTTCGCCGCAGCAGAGCAGCTACGGCCGGAGTGGTCGATCTCCGTATCAGGAGAAGTAACTCGCCGTCCTGAAGGCAACGAGAACCCTGACCTGACGACCGGGGAGATAGAGGTTCAGGTTACGGACCTCCAGGTACTCAGCACCTCCGAGACCCCGCCGTTCGAGATCGGACGCGAACGGCCCGTGGACGAGCTTCTGCGCCTGAAGCACCGCTACCTGGACCTCCGGCGTCCCCGCATGCGCGACAACATCATCTTCCGTCACCGGGTCGTCAAGCATATCCGCGACTACCTCTCCGCCAGGGACTTCATCGAAATAGAGACCCCGCTCCTTACAGCTTCTACCCCGGAAGG
>JBBPZK010000134.1:0-2214 GCA_038199155.1 Rubrobacterales bacterium
AAGGCACAATCGTCCAGACTTTCCAGCGCGGATACATGCTCAACGGCAAGTTGATACGGGCCGCCAAGGTTGTAGTTGCACAACAGGGTTAGGCATGGAGACCAAAGACCTCTATAAAATCCTCGAAGTATCTAAGGGAGCCTCGCAAGAGGAGATCCGCCGTTCCTATCGCAGGCTGGCCCGTAAATACCATCCTGACGCGAACCCCGGCGATACAAAAACAGAAGAGCGCTTCAAAGAGATACAGCACGCCTACGAAACCCTCTCTAACCCGGAGCGCAGGCGGGAATACGACGAAGGCCCCCGCACTTTCTTCGGAGGCAACCAACAAGCCCCCGGCAGACCTGGAGGCGGAGATTTCTCGGACCTCTCCGACCTCTTCGGCGGCTTCGGAGATGTCTTCGGCCGCTCACCCAGGGCTGCCACCGCCCTCCGTGGAGATGACGTAACTATAAACGTGAACTTGAAGTTTAGTAATGCGCTAAACGGGGTTACGATGCGGGTCAAGGCGCCTGTCGAGGAGTCTTGCGGAGAGTGTCTGGGGACGGGGGCTGCGGCAGGGACGGCACCGCGGACGTGTCCGGATTGTGGAGGAAGGGGCACGAGGAGTCGGGATCAGGGGTTCTTCGCATTTTCGGAACCTTGCCCCAAGTGTGGGGGGAAGGGAACTATTATAGAGAGGCCGTGCGTGCGTTGCGCGGGCAACGGCAGGTTGGGCGGGGTTCGTCAGATCACGGTGAGGATACCGGCGGGTGCGAAAGACGGTATGAAGGTGCGGGTTCCCGGACGCGGGAGTGACGGGGAGCGTGGCGGTTCGGCGGGAGATCTATTCGTGGTTACGCGGGTGGAGGAACATCCGGTCTTCAAGCGTCGCGGCGACGACTTCGTGGTAGATGTTCCGATCAGCTTCGTGGAGGCGGCTCTCGGGGCGGAGATCAGCGTCCCAAGACCCGATGGAAAGATGGTGAAATTGCGCTTGCCCGCCGGTACCCGTGAAGGCAGGCGATTCAGGGTGGGCGGCGCTGGATCCACTCGTCCGAAAGACGGTAGCAAGGGAGATCTCATCGTGCGGGTGACGCTCGTCGTGCCGGGTAAACTCAACCGGCGCGAGCGTGAGATACTTGAGGCGCTCGCCGAGGAGAGAGACGAGGACGTGCGCGAGGACCTGTTCCGGAGGGCGCAAGCGTGAGAAATTCGCGCGGGCGGGACTGGAGAGACAGATGATGAAAAGCATGCGGAAACGTCCGGTGTACATGATCGGGATAGCGGCCGAGTTGATCGGCCTTCACCCTCAGACGCTTCGGATGTACGAGCACAAGGGGTTGCTCCGTCCCCGGAAGAGTATAAAGAACACACGCCTCTACTCCCAGGAAGACATAGAACTCGGACGGTACATCCAGAAGCTTACCCAGGAGATGGGGATGAACCTCGCCGGGGTCAAGAAAATCCTGGATCAAGACAAGCGGATCGAACGCCTCGAGGCCGACAACCTCAGGCTTAGAAGAGAACTGGAGAAGCTCGAATTGGAGCACAAGAAAGCTGTACAAGAAGTGCACCGCAGCTACAAGCGAGAGATAGTCCTCCTGCCGCGGGCGGAGATCTCCCGGAGAGGATTCTAATGTCAGAGCAGATGCACTGCTACCGTCACCCGAAGCGTGAAACCCGCGTTTCGTGCGCCACTTGCGGGCGTCCGATCTGCACGGAGTGCATGGTATCGACGGATGTTGGCATAAAATGCCCCGACGACGCCCGGCTGCCTCGCGGCGCCCGCGCGGGGGTCATGAAAACAAATCAGATCGTCAAGACCGTCCTTGCCGGCATCGGGGTCGCAATAGTCGGCATCCCGGTTGCCTACCTCATCCTAAGGCTCGGCATCGGCCGCATCATACTCTCCGCCCTGGCCGGTTACGGAGCCGGAACGCTTATACACCGGGTCGGAGGCCGAAACGGCGGACCACTGGTGATGATAGTCTCCGGAGCAGCCGTTCTCCTGGCATACTCGCCGTTTCTGGTAAGGAGCTTTGCAAGCGGAAACTACTTCATCGTCCTTCCCGCCCTGGTATCCATAGGCTTCGCTGTCTATAACAGCCGCTAGAAAAAGATACGCCTTCCCGCGATTCCGGGCTGGACTCGCCCGCGCTCCGACCGCTGTGCTTCTCGTATAAGAAATCCTTTCCGAGCTGAAAACCGGCGAAGCCTCGTCCTTGGACTCGA
>JBBPZK010000135.1:0-26384 GCA_038199155.1 Rubrobacterales bacterium
GCGGTTCCAGGCGGCGTTCAAGAGCTTGCCGCGGTCGGATTCGGAATCGAGTACGTTCAGCTTCGGATTCAGGGCGAACTTGCCGAAGAGTTAGCCTCCGAAGCTGGCCCCGATCCCGAGGTTGTGGGCTATCCACGCGGTGGTGGTTACTTTGGTCATCCAGAACCTCCATTTGGTCGTTTTGGCAGTAAGTTCCCCCTACCGGTCTTCGCCAAACGGATCGCTTGCGGATCATAATAGAGGTCCTCCCCGGCGCCCTTATTTGTACTACTCTGACGACGGACTAGTGGCTCAGGGGCACGGGCTCCAAGCGGTGAGTCACCATCTCCCCTTAGTCATGCCTCGGCGGGCTTCGTTCACTGATCTATACTAGATTTCACCTGAAGTTGACGAGGGAAGGAAGGTATCGTGGATCCCAAGCAGAGGGCGCTTGCGGGAGTGTTCGGTGGGGTGGCAGCGACGGTCGTCCTGTCGGGTCTGCGCGAGATTTGGACGAGGCTGGGACTGGTCTTCGAAACAGCCCCGATGCAGGTGGTGGACCGCATGGAGGAAGTCGGGCTTCTGGAGAGCTGGTCGCCACAAGCGCGGCGACTCCTGACCGTGGCTGCGCACTTCGCCTATGGTATGGCAACCGGGACGGCTTTCGGCTTCCTGCGTAGGGAACGGGGCGTACCCGTGGAGGAAGCTGCCGTTGGCTCGGCGCTTGGAGTACTCGCCTGGGGTGCTGGGTGGTCAAGCTGGCTTCCGCTTGCCGGAGTCCACCAGGCGCCCTGGACTCAGAGCACGCCCAAGGTCCTGCTGCCCGTGTTGGATCATGCGATATTCGGAGCGGCGTGGGGTTTGACGTACTGGGGGCTCCGTGGACTCGCGAGACGCGACTGAGAATAGGTGAGCGCAAGGAGGCGAGGTGCGATTCGCGCATAGGGGCTATTGTGAACTCGATCAGGAACGGTTTAGAAATGCGGAAAACAGCTAACCGCAGGGAATCGGGCCAACCGTAGAACCTCGTTCCAGTGCGACTTTCGCCCAAGTCCATAACACGCTCCAAGGCTCTCGGGACATAACATCGAGACCCGGCATCGTAGCAGGGTATCTTTCGCGGGTTTCCAGCCTTTTCCTGAAACCTCTCCCGAAGGGTGCCAGAAGGATGGAGTGTACTAATATGGGCCGGAGGCCCGGTTTCAGCAATGCTCGGGGTGGGTACTAGCTACTCATCTTCTTCTCCGGGCTAGCTCTAGCCGTAGGGAAGTGCCTCACAAGACGGGCGGCAAGAAGTTGGCAGCGTCTCCACAAGATGGGAGAGGCGAGAGAGGCGCTCCGCCGGCTCCGCGTGAGTAAACTAGTTTTAACTCGGACGCCACGGCTACCGGTCCATGGGACGTGGTCTCGGCTCTCCTAACAGACAACCAATGTCCAGGGATCACGGCCAGGAAAGCGAGAAAGATTCCGTGAGCAATATGGACGAGCGTAACGGGCATGAGGTTGACGGCGGCGAGGGAGAGGACAGGTCCGGCGAGGCGGGCATCATCGTATTCGGTGGAGGGGGTAGAGGATGCTCGACAAGAGGGTGTCTGTTCTGGATAGTTGCGAGCGTAATACTGAGCGTGGTTCTGACCATTCTGGTGAACTTGATCATCTTGTTGTTCTCGGGATCAGGGTCCGGGATCAACGTATGATCGCTCAACGGCATGGGATAGCAATGCGCAGGTTAGCGCCTAACGATCGTGCTCGGGATCAAGAGACCAACTTGGAGGGACCATGAACCTCACAACCGTGGCACAGATCGCCAACCCCATCTTGCAGACTATCTTCATCGTGGTCATAGGGATCGGATACTACTTCTCTATCAGGGCGACCCGGAAGATGGTTCAGGAGATGGTCGAGCTACACACAGCCGGAGGCGGCAGGCCCCTGATCACGGTCTCCGAAGACTACGCGAACCTGCCCAACATAAGCCTTATCGTCCAGAATGTCGGCCAGGGTCCGGCCAAGGACATCACCTTCGAGTTCACGGCGCCCGTCGAGAGCTCCGACGGCTTCGTTTTGACGGACCTGCCCTTTTTTCAAGAAGGCTTGACCTCCCTGGCGCCGGGGGCCAAGATCGGCTGTTATTGGGACACGCTCGACAATTTGCTGCCGGTGATCAAGGAAGGCAGAATCTCCTCTGATATCACGGTTTCGGTGCGCTACAGGGACCTCAATATGGAGCCCCACGAAACCAACTGGGACATCAACCCCAGGCTCTACGAAGGCATTCGGAATGTGGATTACGGTGGCATGACCGACCTCGTCGATACCATGGAGAGGAAGATCCCCGACAACGGGTTGGAAGTGAACAGAGAGCATGGACCCTGATCCTGCCGTCTCAAAAACCGCCCACTATCGTCGTGAAGCTATACGGACCGCGAACGAGCGTCTGAGAAACGTCTCTTAAAATCTTCCACCAGAGTAGACGGCCGAAGCCGGGGGGCTTCTACTCTGGAAGCATGGTGTTTGGAGGATACAGATCGTCGGCTGCGTGGCCGGGTTGGAGCTACACCGAGAGTAAAGCCAATAAGCTCAAGCTCGCCAAGCGTTCTATTTTCGGGCGTAGGAAGTCCAGGCGCATCCTAAGAACCCGCCCACGCTCGATGAACCGCTCACCCTACTGCGGAGAGGGGGTCTTGTAATGACGAACCGAGACTTCTTGGTAGTTGGCGCACTCAGGACAGGTGAACGCCCTGACCTTTCTGGAACCGTAGGCGGGTACTATGGTCGTCTTGTTCCAGTCGAAGACGTAGCCGCAGTTCTCGCACTTCTGCCGGAAGGTGACGACGGTGCCCCGCTCGTCCATGATCTTACCGCCCATCATCTCTATCGCCATCACGCACCGCCTCCGGAAGAAACTTCTCATTTTGAACTTCCCATAGATTCTAGTCGAAAGCTCCTCCCGGACGGGTGAGTGTCTATACGCCGGAGGTTTGTCCGGTCTTCGCGCGTTCTTTTTTCAGCTCCAGCCGCGCGACGGAGGCGCGGTGTACCTCGTCGGGGCCGTCGGCGAGGCGCAGTGTCCTGGCCGACGCCCAGAATGCCGCGAGCGGGAAGTCGTCCGAAACGCCGCCGCCACCGTGGGCCTGTATGGCACGGTCTAGGACGCGCAGGGCCACGTTCGGGGCGACCACTTTGATCTGGGCGATCTCACTTCGCGCTTCCTTATTTCCAACGGTGTCCATCATGTGGGCCGCTTTCAACGTCAGTAGACGCGCCTGCTCTATCTCCATCCGAGAGTCGGCGATCCACTCCATCACCACTCCCTGCTCCGAAATGGGTTTGCCGAAAGTCTCCCGGCTCTTTACCCGCTCGCACATCAGCTCGATGGCCCGCTCGGAGAGCCCGATCAAACGCATGCAGTGGTGGATACGCCCCGGCCCGAGCCTTCCCTGGGCGATGGGGAACCCCTTGCCTTCACCCCAGATGATGTTCTCTCTCGGCACCCGCACGTCCTCGAAGGAGATCTCCGCGTGCCCGTGCGGCGCGTCGTCGTAGCCGAAGACCGGCAATGTCCGCTCGATGTTCACGCCCGGAGTATCGAGCGGCACCAGGATCATGGACTGTTGTTGGTGCTTTTTCGCCTCCGGGTCGGTCTTACCCATGAAGATGGAGATCTCACACCGCAGGTCCCCGGCCCCCGAAGACCACCACTTCCTGCCGTTGATAACGTAACCGTCCCCATCCCGCTCTATCCTAGCCTGGATGTTCGTCGCGTCCGACGAAGCGACATCCGGCTCGGTCATCGCGAAGCAGGAGCGTATCTCTCCCTTTAGTAGAGGTTCAAGCCAACGCTTTTTCTGGTCTTCGCTCCCGTAGCGGACCAGGACCTCCATATTGCCGGTATCAGGGGCGGAGCAGTTGAAGACCTCCGGGGCGATGGGGCTACGGCCCATTACCTCGCAAAGCGGCGCGTACTCCAGGTTCGTGAGCCCTGCGCCGTACTCCGAGTCAGGCAGGAACAGGTTCCAGAGCCCCTCGGATTTCGCTTTTGCTTTCAGCTCTTCCATGATTGGAGGAACGGTCCAGCGGCTCTCTGAGGCCGCCAGTTGCTCCTCGAATGTCTTCTCGTTCGGGTAAACGTGCTCGTCCATGAAAGACTCAAGCTGTGCTTTAAGTTCAAGGACCTTGTCCGAATAATAGAAGTCCATAGCCATTCTCCTCCTGGGTAAGCTGTGTGCGGCGAAAGCCCGATTCTCCCCAAAAGCAGGGCGTCCGTTGGATGGATTCTGTCACAGGAGAGCGTGGGCCGCAACCGGTCTCGCGGCTCGTCGGCTCCTCTGTCAGAATTAGAGGGCTATTAGTGGAAGGGAGGTTGCCCGTTGAGGCTTGCGACGATCAAGACTAGAGGTTCGGAGGAGGTCGCTTTGATCCTACCGGGAGGTGCGCTCCCGTTGAGCGCCGCGAACGCCGGATGGCCTACCGACCTGTTCTCCCTTCTGGAGGGAGGTGGATTCTACGAACTCTGGGAGAAGTACCGGCGTGGTAATTTCGAAGTTTCCGTGGAGGAAGTAATCTCGTCTGAAGAGGTCGAGTACGGGCCATTGTATCGGAGGCCGCGTAAGATCTGGGGTATCGGCCTGAACTACGTGGAACACGCTGGAGACCTGGACGAGTCTGCGCCATCCGAGGAGCCGGCGAGCTTCATGAGGCCGGATACGACTATCATCGGGCCTGGAGATGAGATAAGTTTGCCCCGGCAGTCGGAGCGGGTGACGGGCGAGGCCGAGCTGGGAATGATAATCGGCCGCGAAGCCCGAAATGTCACCAAGGAGGAAGCCCCCTCGTTCGTCGCCGGCTTTACCACGATCCTTGACATGACCGCCGAGGACATATTGCGAAAGAACCCGCGTTACCTGACCCGCGCCAAGAGCTTCGACACATTCTTCAGTTTCGGGCCGCAGTTGGTCACGCCGGACGAGGTGGGGGAGATCGGTGACCTCCAGGTCTCGACGGTGCTAAACGGCGAGGTCCGGCGTGGCAACACGGTCTCGAACATGACGTTCTCGCCGTGGTGGCTGGTCGCCTTCCACTCGGAGGTCATGACGCTTCTGCCCGGTGACATCGTCTCCACGGGAACGCCTGGGGCTGTCGTGCTCCGGGACGGGGATACTTTAGGGTGCCGAATCTCCGGTTTCGGGCCACTGTACAATCCGGTGAAAGGATAGTTTTTGGATCTCGGACTGGAAGGGAAAGTCGCCCTGGTCGCCGCCTCCAGCAAGGGCCTCGGACGCGCCATCGCTACCCAACTCGCTGCAGAGGGCGCATCGGTTATGCTTTCGAGCCGTGATGAAGCGGTGCTGGAGAAGACGGCGGCGGAGATAAAAGCCGCCACGAATGTCATGGTCGAATATTGCGTCGCCGACCTGACGCGGGAGGAGGATATCCGGCACTTGGTGGAGGAGACAGCGGGCCGGTTCGGGGGGCTGGACGTGCTGGTTACCAACTCCGGGGGACCGCCGGCGGGAGGGTTCGAGGATCTGAGGGAAGAGGATTGGAGCCACGCATTCGAGTTGAACCTGATGAGCCTGGTTCGTTTGATCCGCTTCTCTTTGCCGCACATGAGAGAGCGGGGTGAAGGGCGCATCGTCGTCGTGGCTTCCTCGTCTATCAAGCAGCCCATCGAGAACCTGACCCTCTCAAACACTTTTAGGGCTGGGATCTCCGGGCTCGCCAAGAGTCTCTCTTCGGAGTTGGCGTCTGATGGCGTCCTGATCAACACACTCGGGCCGGGTCGTATCTCGACCGACCGCTCGGCTTCGCTGGACGGAGCCCGCGCCGACGCCCTCGGCGTGCCCGTCGAGGAGATCCGGGCTGATTTCGCTTCCCGGATACCGCTCGAGCGCTACGGGACTCCGGAGGAGTTCGCCAAAGTGGCGGCGTTCCTCGCCTCACCCGCGAACAGCTACGTCACGGGACAGGCGCTCCTGGTGGACGGCGGGATGGTCCGGGCTCTGTAATTGCTTTGTAGCTCTTTAGTAGTCCGGCGCTGTAGAATCAACTAATGAGCAGAGAAGTTTACGATGCTGTTGTGGTTGGAGCGGGGCCAAACGGGCTGGCCGCCGCTGTGGAGTTGGCCCGCGCCGGCCGTTCGGTGGCGGTCGTCGAGGCGGAGGGTGTGATCGGGGGCGGCACCCGCTCGGCGGAGCTTACCCTCCCAGGTTACGTCCACGACTTCGGTTCGGCTATTCACCCTCTGGGCTACGGCTCACCTTTCTTCTCAGACCTCCCGCTCGAAGACCACGGGCTTGAGTGGGTCCACCCACCCGCGCCCCTGGCCCATCCCTTCGACGACGGCGCGGCCGTCACCCTGGAGCGCTCCATCGAGGAGACGGGCGACGCCCTGGGACTGGATGCGGATGCGTACAGAAAATTGATGGAGCCTGCTGTCCGGGATTGGGATCGTCTGGCGGGCTCCGTCCTCGGTCCACTACGTTTGCCGCGTCACCCGTTCGGTCTAGCCCGAACGGGCTTGCGGGCGCTCCGTTCGGCTCGCGGGCTCGCAGAGGGACTGTTCGAGGGTGAGAGGGCGAAAGGGCTCTTCGCCGGGAACGCAGCCCACTCTTTTTTGCCGATGGAGCAGGGACCTAGCTCCGCCTTCGGACTTGCTCTCTCGGTGCTCGGTCACGCCGTCGGATGGCCGTTCCCAAAAGGTGGGTCTCAGAAAATCGCCGACTCGCTCGCTTCATACCTCCGCTCTCTAGGCGGCGAGGTCCATACCGGCTTGCGGGTCCGCTCCGTGAAAGACCTGCCGCGTACCCGGACGGTCCTATTTGACGTGACACCGCGCCAGCTACTCTCAATCGCCGGGGAGCACTTCACCGGAGGCTACCGGAGATCCCTCTCACGCTACCGCTACGGACCCGGCATCTTCAAGGTTGACTTCGCACTGGACGGGCCGATTCCCTGGATGGATGACAAGTGCCTAAGGGCAGGCACGGTCCACCTCGGCGGGACGTTAGATGACATCTCTGCTTCTGAGGCCGCTGTCTGGCGTGGGGAGAACCCCGAAAGGCCGTTCGTGCTGCTCGCCCAGCAGAGCCTCTTCGACGATACGCGCGCGCCCGAAGGGAAGCATACCGTGTGGGCGTACTGTCACATACCAAACGGTTCCACCTTCGACATGACGGAAAGGATAGAGAGCCAGATCGAACGGTTCGCCCCCGGCTTCCGGGACCTCATCCTGGCGAAGAATACGATGGGACCGGCACAACTTGAACGTGCGGACGCCAACCTGATGGGCGGTGACATCAATGGCGGCGTGATGGACTTCCGGCAACTCCTGGCTCGGCCAACGGCGCGCATCACCCCGTACTCGACTCCCGCCAGGGGACTGTACATCTGCTCCTCCTCGACGCCGCCCGGTGGCGGCGTGCACGGCATGTGCGGCTACTTTGCAGCCCGCGCCGCCCTCAACACCGTCCTTCGTTGAAGTACCGGAAGGTAGCCTCCGGGAGTCGTGCTAACATCGAAGCTTATGTACCGTATATCTTCGATCGTCGCCTCCCCTGATACCATTCCGAAAATCTGCTCTCGATGAGCAGCGATAGCCTCAACTACCGGCCGATACTGTTAGCTGTCGCGGTTGCCACGGCGGGGGTCCTTCCGGCTTTCCTGACGGGTGGGCTGGCGGTCCAGATCCGTGCGGAGATGCACTTCGGGACCGGGGCTCTTGGGCTCCTGGTGGCGGCGTTTTTCGCTTCTTCGGCCCTCGCCTCCGCGCTTTTCGGGCGGCTGGTAGAGCGCATCGGGTCGCACCGGGGGATGCGCGCGGCGGCGCTGGCGAGCGCGGCTTCACTACTCTGCGTCGCCTTGCTGGCCCGTTCGTGGAGCGGGCTTCTCGTTTGCCTGATCTTCGGCGGTTTCGCGAACGCCGTCTCCCAACCGGCTACACACCTCTCGCTGGCCCGCGAAGTGCCGCCCGAACGCCAGGGGCTGTCTTTTGGGATCAAACAAGCCGCCATCCCAACCGCCACGCTGCTAGCCGGTCTCGCCGTGCCTATTGTCGCCGTCACCGTCGGCTGGCGGTGGGCCTTCGCTGGTGGCGCCGCCCTCGCGCTAATCGTGGCGCTCCTGGTGCCGGCCGAGACGCTTACTCACGACGGTGTCCGCCAGGTAAAAAAAGGCCGGGCGGGAGACGTACACACCCGGCCGCTCGTGCTGCTGGCCGTCGGGCTCGGGCTCGGCTCCACAGCCGCGACGCCGCTCGGCGCGTTTATCTCCGGAGCCGCCGTCTCGGAGGGGATGAGGGCCGGTACGGCCGGTCTCCTTCTCGCGCTCGGGAGCGCCACCGGCATCACAGTGCGGGTTCTGGCCGGAACTCTCGCCGACCGTATGAACAGCGGCCGTCTGCGGCTGGTGTCCGGCATGCTCGTGGTCGGGGCTGTCGGGTTCGCGCTGCTCGCGAGCGGCATCCACGGTCTTCTAGTGGTCGGTACGCTCCTCGCTTTCGGGGCCGGCTGGGGCTGGCCCGGCCTCTTCAACTTCGCCATTGTCAGGACGAACCCCGGCGCGCCGGCCGCCGCGACCGGCATAACCCAGACCGGCGCCTCCTCCGGGGCCGCCATCGGACCGCTCATCTTCGGGTTCCTGGTCGAGGCGACATCCTACGATACGGCCTGGCTAGTCTCGGGAGCCATTGCCGTCGCTGCGGCCGGTACGATACTCGCCGGCCGCTCCATTCTCGTGCGGGACCGGGCGAAACAGGCGCGTTAGAGTCTCCGCAACGACGTCGCAGCGCAAAGCACAAGCGTCGTTTTTACCACACGCACATAGGAATGTGCCGGTTTGGGTATGCTCTTGGCAAATAGGTCTAAACAGGAGGAACAAAGTGGATCTCTTACGCATCTTGGCCGCAATATTCGTGCCGCCGCTAGGCGTCTTTTTACAGGTGGGCTTCGGATTCCACTTCTGGCTCAACATCGTTCTAACTTTGCTGGGGGTCGTCCCTGGAATCGCGCATGCTATATGGGTAATCTACAATAAGTAACCCGAACAGGCGACGACCAGGAAGGTTGACCGATAGCCTCGTTGCCGGCCCGCAGCCGCCGGCTTCTCGGCGAGGGAGCAGCAAGCAGTGGCGGGAAGCAGGGAAGGTCGCGGACGACGGTGAGAGGCCTTGAACTCTGGTCGGAGATCTCTTGCGGAGCTTGGTTGGCGACTGAAGAAGCTATCTCTTTTCGCACGCGCGACGTTGTTGGTGAGCATGGTACTCGACTTCCTGTTTCCGGTCGCCGGGCACTCGTCACGGGCGCCGTCGTCGGCATCGTCGGGGGAGGCGCATGGGAGGTGATCGAAGCGCTCGCCGACCTCCTGCTCCCAGCGTTTATCTACAACCCGCCCCTGGATACAGTCTTCGACATGGCTTTCGGCTCCCTCGGCGGGGCAGTCGGAGCCTGGAGAACGGTCGTTTACTCCGGCCGCAAACCCGGCCGTCGTCGGTAGTGGCGACGCTCGTGAACCGGGAGCGTCCTCTCTTTCGATCAAGCCTTCAAAAAACTTGCACACGAGGCTAACTACCGCTCCAACAACACAGGGAGAACAGCACTATGGTCGGTACTCAAGCCCGCGTGGAACTTGCGATGCTCTGTCTTATAATCATCTGGAACAGCTCATCTAAAGGTATACCCGCCGCTTTCGTCATAATGGGGATCACACTCTTCTGGGCGAAAGAGCAGTAAAGCCCTGCTTCCAGGAACCAGGGTTGCCCGCTTGGGTCAATACGGAAATCAAGCAGACTGTAATGCCGGCAGCCCAACGCGACGTGGCATCTTTTAGCAGCATCCCAAACCCGCTCTGTAATAGGATCGCCAGGATCAACGATCCAGGACCTGGTACTGTCTTTCGAAACCAGGTTCAAGCTACCGTCTTCGTTCCGGTTTATCTTGTCATCGTAGTTTCGGATGGGCTTTAGAGCGCTGTCCACGCTGTACTCTTCGAGCGGTAAAGGGACGAGCTGCCCGTCCCGAACGACGATGCCGCACCTGACCTCTCTACCGAGTTCGATGTATGTCTCTAAAAGCGCTCTGTCTGAATGAGCAAAGGCCGTCTTCAGGGCAGTGTCGTAGTCTGCGCGGCTACGCGCCAACGCAACTCCGAGTGAATTGTCTGCGTCGACCGGTTTGATCACCGCCGGAGGAGAAATTGCGGGATAATCTTCTGGCTGGAGCAGTTCCCCCTCAGGCACATTGACACCGGCCGCGGCTACGACTCCTTTCGCTTTCGCCTTGTTGGCGCCCAACGCCATCACGTCGGGAGTATTGCCCACGTAGGGAATTTCGAGCAAATCGAAGAGAGCCCGGTAGTAGGTCATGCCGGGGACGCAGAACATCTGTGGCACCATTACATCGATCTCGAGCGCGGTCAGACGCTGTACCGCGTCGGCCAAATACATCGGCGCGGCTGAAGAAATGGATTCGCGGCTCAGGTCTGTCGGGAACCTCCACTGGAGATCGGGCGTAACGTACGCGACATGGAACTCGTAAAGCGCTGCATCGGCGGTGGACTCCAAGCAATCCTGGGCATACAGGCGCGATAGGTCGCAGTAGAATTCGCTGACTGCGGAACCAACCAAGTGCAGAACACGCAGGGGCATGAATCAATCTCCCGCCGGCTCGACGAGTTTACCGATGTTGAAATCTATGCGGATCCAGCCGTTGCGCTTTCTCAGGTTCTCTATCAATAGCCAGGGGATCTGTGCGTGATGAACCATCAAGAACGGAAGGGGGTCTGACCAGTCAAAGATCGCGTCCTTACCGCGAAGAATGACCTTGAACCTTTTCGAGATCTTCGTCGGCTGGGTAACCAGGCGCCAGATTTCGTGGTAGATCCAGTAAGTTGGGCGACTGGATTTCAGTGGTTGGATGACAGGAAAATCGCTCTCCAGATAAGCCCTCGCCACGTCGGGATGGTTGTAGAACATCGTGATGGCCGAGTGGGTGCGAGGGTTGCACTCGATCGCATACACGCGACCATCGTCTGCTTGAATAAAGTCAAAGGAGACCTGGCCTGTGAGCTTTAGAGCACCGACGAACTTTCTGACCCACGCTTCGATCTCGGGGTTGTCGACCATCTCGTAGTTGATCTGGAAAGCTGATGATCTGCAACAGCAATGCACTTGTAACTTTCCGTCTCGAACAGTGCTGTGCGTGCAATATTCTTGCCCAGGAATGAAAGCCTGCATGATCCAGGGCGTATCTTCGGACATCGGCTTGGTCTGCGTGAATTCTACTGTTTCTTGCGGTGTGTCACGGGGCAGTTTAGTCAGATCCAACCGATTGACGGGATCGTAGGGAATGCTTTTGAGTATGTACGGTTTATCTTGCTTACTGAAGTCGAAATACATTACCTGCTGCGGTGTCGTGATGCGGTGGTAGTCTGGCACGGCGAGACCTAATGAGGCTGCGAGATCAGAAAATTCGTATTTGTCATCGAGTTTTTGAACCATTTCCGGATCGCAGTGCATGACTTCGCAATACTTTGAAAGCACCGGCTTTGATTTGGCGTCGTAGTAACTGGCCGCCGGACTGCAGACCGGGACGTAGACATCCACGCTCTCCTTCTGCACGATTTCGAGGAGTGCGTCAGTGTAGCCTTTTGCTTGGGGATTGGGTACGGTGTAGAAGCGATCCACCGCCCGAGAGAACCTGTGCCCCGTGAGCCAGTATTTGCTCGACTCGACTAGAATTACCCGATGGCCCGCCTTGTGAAAAGAGCGGGCCAACTGCAGCGCTTTCGTCATCTTGCCGCCACTGATCAGGATAGTTCTAGGGTGAGGCGCTATTTCCCTGGGTGGTTTAACCACAATTGCTCTCAATAGCGCGGCCGCAGTCAGTGCAAGGTTCGCCGGCAGCGCCGCCAGCAGCAGAATAAGTACTGCTACCGTTTTCAGCGTGGCCGACCTTGGCCTGTGATTTGCTTTTTCAGCGCTCATCATGGAAAGTCGAAACTGTAGTCCGGCTACGCGACGGTCGAGTGCGGTGTGCCGTTGCCGTCGTACCAGGCCACCATCCCACGATGCATCACGCGATCTCCAACGACATCGGCGTGGTCGGCGCGGTGCAGAACACAACTGTTGTCCCACATCACTACGTCGCCCGGAGACCAGGCGTGGCGGTAGGTATTGTCTTCGTTGGTCGAGTGGGCGAACAGAAACTCGATCATCTCTTCAGCTTCTTTCGATTCCATGCCGCTGATACTGGCGCAACGTTTGGGCGTTGACATGTAGAGCGCGGTGCGACCTGAGATTGGGTGTTGGCGAAATACGGGATGCTCCGCTGCTGTTTCATCGTCGTCGTCAAGGTCCAGGCCGGTCACCACGTGCCGGATACTTCTGCCCTCCAGCTTCGTCCGCACCTCATCGGGTAGCGTTTCGAACGCGCGGTACTGGTTGGTAAACAGCGTCTCACCTCCCTGGGCAGGAATTTCGACCGCCCGGAGAGATGTATATGCTGGCGGATGGCGAACGTAGCTGGTATCCACGTGAAACGTGCTGCGCGGCGGCGTGGTGCGTCCGACGTTGCTGACCACGTTGAGATCTGGAAAGCCCGGGACAGCGGTCTCGCCTTTGGTGAAAGTCAACTCACCAAACTGTTTCAGGAAGGCGACGAAAGCGGCGTCATCTATATCTTGGTCGGGCATGACGACGAAGCCGTGTTGGGCTAGGAGACCCTGAATTTGCGCAGCCATTTCAGGGTTAAGTTCGCGGATAGGTAGCTCGGTTACCTTTACACCGATGGGGTCCAATACAACATCATTCATAGCTTCTCCTTGATTGAAGACCTTATCTCGAAAACTGGCAATGGCTCCACTCTTGAAAGAGTCAACCGACCTCCACTCGGCGGATGAGCGTAAGGCCATCCCTAAGCGGGATGACCACCTGCTCGACGCGAGGATCAGCCGCGACTGTCTGGTTGAACGTTGCGATCGCGACCCCGTTGGTCGTCGACTCGCCCGTTACGTATGGTTGCCCCTGCATCAGCGTGTTGTCTACACAGATCACGCCGTTGGGAGCCAGCAGGCCGGTATCCAGCAGAGTAGTCAGATAGTCCACATACCCTGCCTTATCAGCATCGATGAAGACGAGATCGAAAGTCTCATTAGCGGCGGACAACTCCTTGAGCGTGAACAGCGCCGGCGCCACCTTGACGAACAGCGCCGGCGCCACCTTGACGACGATTTTGTGTCCGCTAGTGGACTCGCTAAAGCATTGCCGGGCAAACTCCGCGACATCGGCATCGATCTCACAGGCGGTCACCTCTCCGTCGTCGGGCAGGGCTTCCGCCATCGCGAGAGCTGAGTAGCCGGTGAACATGCCGATGTCCAGCACTCGTTTCGCACGGCTCACGTGCACGAGCATTTTCAGCATCTGGCCCTCGACGTGTCCCGAGAGCATCTCCTGTTCGAGCTGCGTTACAGTGTCATTGTCGGAGCGCCGGCTCCAGTCTTCTGCTTGGGTACTTTGGGCAAGCCGTCTCAGGGCCGGAGACTCCGGCGTCGTGCATCGGCTAAGGTAAGGCTCCAACCCACTTGCCAACTCGCAAGCCTCCCGCAATTCAGACTTCAGCTTTGGGTCAACACTGTCAACGGCTTCGAGCTTTTGGCTCAACCGGTCGAGCTTCGCCGCCAGAATACCCAACGGTGTCACGGGCCTCGGCGAGCCAGCCGGTCTGGAGATGGATTTCATGCTTTTCTATCGCTTAGTACAGGATCGCTAAACGACGCTAATGCTGCCATAAACACGTCTTCACCGTCTCCGTTGCGAGGGTAGCTGCTACAAACGTCTTTGTGAATTTCCAACATCCGGTCTAGCTCCGCCGTCGTCAGACCGTTGACAAAGAAGCACGTTCCGACTGGGCGAGGAACAGCGGCGCGCAGCAAACCATCCCGCGTCTGGATGATCGAGTCCGTCGCCTTCCACAGCAACTCAGAAGTGAGGTAAGGGCTGTCGAGCGCCAGGCCGATGCGGCTCATCAGCCAAAAGATCCGGTCGCGTTCGCTGGTTGAAATGTAGCCTCGCTGCTCGGCGACGGTGGCGGAGAAGGCCATGTCGATATTGACCGCGTGACCGTGGAACATTGGAACATCAGGCGTTAGCTCCAGGGTGGGACTCCAGGTATGACCATAAGCGATGGCGCGATCCAGCTCCAGCTCGTGCAAGTTAGGCACCTCCAGGATCAGCATGGTGCTGATCGCATCGTACGTCACCTTGTGCGCTATTTCGAGCATCTCACGCGTTCCATCCAGGTAGCCAAAGCGGGTAAGTAGAAGATCCTCGCCATACTTTTCCAACAACTCGAAGATTCCGCTGTTGGCGACGACAGCGATCTTGATCAGCTCCGCCATACCATTGCGTACCTGCTCGGTAGGCAAAGTTTTCAGGAACGAGAAGTCCAGGATCACCTTCTGGGATGCGTGGAATGCGCCCAGCCGGTTCTTGTACTTGCCGTGGTTGACGGCGACTTTGATCGCGACGCTCGCATCTATGAGCCCGATCAGGGTCGTGGGCACCCGGATGTAGTTCGTGGAACGGCGAAAAGTGGCACAGGCGAGACCGGCAACGTCGGTGGTCAAGCCGCCGCCCACCACCAATACCGGCTCCTTGCGGAGCAAACCAAAATCTCCGAGCGCATCGACGATTCGCTCTAACGTCCGTAAAGTCTTGTCCGTCTCTTTGATGGAGACCGGAAAGACGGTCAAATTAATCTGATAATGCTCGAAATAAGCTTGCATCTGCTCGCCATACAAGCCGTACACGGTTTCGTCCACCACCATGAGGCAGCGCCCAAACTGACGGTAGCTTTCCGCGATCTCGGCGTTTTCGACCGCGAAGGCTCCCTCTACGTAGAGCAGGGAGTAGTCGATCTTTTCGTAGGCTTCAACGTGAAATGCTGTTTCTGTTGCCTTGACAGTTGCACGAGGGTTGCCCGTCATGTTTTCTAACGCCTCCAGTCGGCGGTGGATAAATCTACTCGATTCCGGGTGAAGATCACGGTTCCCAGTTCCTCATGGTTCATCCTCACGTAGAAGGAGGAGAACACGACTTTTGCCGTCCATGGCAAGAGGTCATCCGCCGAGATGAATATTTTCGTCTGGCTTTGATGTCTCTAAGGACCTACTCGCCCCGAATGAACTCCTGCAACTCGTCGAAGTTCAATCGATCAACGCGATGCTGGGCCGTCTCAAAGTTATTATTGGTGGTGTTCTCGTTCGGGAACGCGACGCACTTCAGACCTGCCGCCGCGGCAGCCCGCACTCCTGCCAGATTGTCTTCGATCGCAATACAATCGCCGCTTTCCTCACCCAGGCTCTGCAGCGCAAAGGAATAGGCAGCTTTGTCCGGTTTTGGTTGCCCGACGTTGGAAGCGTCTACGATTACGTCAAAATCGGTAGTCTGGACATCCGGACTCAATGCTTCAGTCAGCGCCGAGATGTTTTCGCGGGAAGTCGTGGTCACGAAGGCCACTTTCATGCCCTTGTCCTTCGCATCTTGTATTGTTTCGACAACGCCGGTGCGTGGAGCCAACCGGGATGTGGCTAGGCTTTTTTGGAAGATCTTTGATTTTGTTTCGAGGATTGCCTTCGCATCGACCGTGTCCCCGACCGAATCTGCGTAATCGGCGATCCTCTTCTGACCGCCGCTCTTTTCTAGCATCGTAAGATACTCGTCTCGATCCCACCGCCATCCTAGTCCATACTCCTCGAAAGCTTGATTGAAAGCCTGCCTCTGCAATTCGGAGGTGTCGGCGATGGTGCTGATCGAGCCGAACAGAATAGCTGACATCTTACTGTACCCCAACTCTCTAATAGCTGACGTGATATTACGTCGTTAGTGTTCCCCAGTTCTCTATGCGTGACTGTATTCAGTATTACGGGGTTATGTTCAAGAGCCGTTCGACATCTCCCGCGAGGTAGTGTTCCGGGACGACCCGGCTACCTACCCCGTGCTTTATGGAAGGAAGGGAGACGCCGAAGACCTCGACGACCTCCTTGTGATCCGTGCCGAGATCTACGGCGTCCAACACCTTTAGCCGGAGATCCTTCGAATACGGTTTCGTGCCGAGAAAGTATCTGCGAGGCTCAACCTACACGCAACTCGCTTTTAGACCTCATTACCCACTGTGCTTGTCGGGACGGAAGGCAACCAGCCGCAGAGACTGGGCAAACCTCTGTCGCTCGTCTTCTGGCCCTCCAAGCGGATAGTCAGATAAGAACACCCTCACGAGAAATCGAAACACCAGCGGGTGCAGGCGCGCGTACTCCGAGATTATGGCGTGATTCTCCTCCGGAGCTGGAAACCGTTGCTCCGGCACGTAGCGCTCGTGTCCGGTGCGGACTTCCAGCGCCGGGTTCGCCTCTATGTTTCGGTACCAGTCGGCCTTCTCTCCTCTGCCGGAGAGTACGATGCTCTCTTTTTCAGTCCGGTTGTATAGGATCACCTCAAGCACCGTCTCCCTCAGGAGATTGCTCTTCCGTCCCTTGTGTGCAAAAAAGAGAAACCGATGTCCGAGCATCCAGCCGAAGTCGAGCCGGTACAGGTAGACCGGCAGGCGAAACGCGAGCCGCAAGACTCCGGTAGGCTTTGACCGCAACCAAGACGGGACAGGGGGTGGATAGTCAGGTTTGGAAAAGCCCTCCACGTCACCTCCTTGCATGTTCTTTCGACAACCCGTACAGAACGGCAACTACGTCCCCGGAGCACCGTACCCGCCGCCGCCCGGCGTGTGGATCGTTACCACGTCTCCCTCCGCAAGCTCCCGGCTCGTCTTCGGCGGCAACTCTTCGCCGTTTAGGAGATTCTTGCCGATATTTCCATTCTCGCCGCCTCGCGCGCCTTGTGGAGGATGACGGCGGCGGTCGGCCAGGAGTGAGAGGGTGGCTGGTTCAAGGACTTTCACGGAGCGGACCAGGCCGTCACCGCCACGATACTTCCCGTCGCCGCCGGAACCGTAGAGTAGTTCGTAGTGCTCGACGCGCATCGGGTACTCTAGCTCGAAGGCTTCGACGGGTGTGTTGAGGGTGTTGGACATGCCGACGTGGACGCCGGAGGGGCCGGGGCCGCCGCTGCTCGCGCCCTGGCCGCCGCCCATCGTCTCGTAGTAAGTCCAGCCGCCGCTTCGACGGCCCCCGATTATGAGGTTGTTCATCGTTCCCTGGCCCTGGGCGGGAATGTCTTCTGGGGCAAAGCCTGCGAGCGCCGCGAGGACCACGTCGGCGATACGGTTGGAGGTCTCGACGTTTCCGGCGACGACCGCCGAGGGGCTTTTTGCGTTTACGAGGCTCCCTTCCGGGGCGAGTATTTCGAGCGGCGCGTAGGTCCCGGCGTTTGCCGGAACGTCTTTTGGCAGCAGCACCCGCAGGGCGAAGTAGCAGGCCGAGCGGGTTACGGGAAGGGGGCAGTTGACGTTGCCCGCAACCGCTTCAGAGGTGCCGGTGAAATCCATGGTCATGGAGTCGTCTTTTATCGTGACGGTTGCTTTGATCTGGATATCTTCATCAGTCGTGCCGTCGCCTTCCAAGACGTCCTCGGCTGTGTACTCGCCGTCCGGGAGCGCCCGGATCGCCTCTCTTGTACTGCGTTCCGTGTAGGAGATGACTTCCTCGAAGGCGGCCAGTATGGTCTCCTCGCCGCGTCTCTCCATCAGCTCCGAGATACGTGTCCCCGCGAGACGGTTGGCGGCTATTTGGGCTCGCAGGTCGCCGCGTCTCAGGGCGGGCGTGCGGACGTTCGCCAGGATCAGGTCGAGCACCTCCTCGACGTACTCTCCGCCGCGAACGAGGCGCAACGGCGGGATGATAAGCCCTTCCTGGTAGATCTCCCGCGAAGCCGAAGGCATCGAACCGGGGCTCATCCCGCCAACGTCCGAGTGATGCGCCCGTGTGACCGCGTAGCCGACGATTTCATCTCCGTAGGCGACCGGAGAGACGAGCGTTATGTCCGGCAGGTGCGTGCCGCCGGAGTAGGGGTCATTGAGGGCAAAGACGTCGCCGGGCTCGGGGTTGCGTTCCATCACGGCGGAGACGGCTTCCGGCATGGCGCCGAGGTGGACCGGGATGTGCTCCGCCTGGGCGACCATCCTGCCGCGCGCGTCGAAAAGAGCCGTCGAGCAGTCGCGCCGCTCCTTTATCTTGGAAGAGGATGCGCCCCGGATCAGGACCGCTCCCATCTCCTCGGCGACCCCCGAAAGCGCGCTCGCCAGCACCGATAAGGTTACGGGGTCGAGCTTCCCGTTACTCATCAGCCTTCTCCAACACGAGCGTCCCGACCGCGTCTATCTTGCCCCGCCATCCGGGACGCACCACGCACGTCGCCTCCTTGAATTCTACGATCGTCGGACCTCCGACCTCCGAGCCCCGGCCCAACGTCTCACGGTCCAAGACCGGGACCTCCTTCCACTCGCCGTCGAAGTTTGCTTCTCTGCGCTCCGCTTCGCCGTCCTGTGGCTTCGGCTCTTCCAGGTCCGGTTTATCGACCGGCACGGTCGAGATCAGGCGCAGGTTCACCAGCTCTACAGACTCGTCTTCCATCCGGTACCCGTAGCGTTGCTCGTGCGCGGCGTGGAAACGCTCCTCCAATTTCTCCAAATCGTCTGCTTCGACCGTCAGCTCGAAAGACTGGCCTTTGTAGCGCAGGTCCGCCCGGCGGGTGTGAGTCGGCGCGTCCAGATCCCTGTTCGCCGCTTTCTCCATCTCCTCGAACCGCTTCTCGAGCTCTCTCTCGTCTACCTCGTCCAGGGCGGAGAGGTATGGGCGCACGTAGTCGCGGCGCAGGTCGGAGATGGCGAGTCCGAGCGCGCTCAGGACTCCTCCGGCGCGCGGGACGAGGACGGTCTCCATACCCAACTCCTCGGCGAGCGCACAGGCGTGCAGCCCGCCCGCGCCGCCGAAAGCGAGCAGGGCGAACTCTCTCGGGTCCAGGCCGCGTTCGACGCTTATTACGCGCAGGGCGCGCACCATCTCCGCGTTCGCCACGCGAGTTATCCCGATCGCCGTCCCTTCCGGCGAGAGCCCGAGCTTCTTGCCTAGGGCGAAGAGCGCCTTCTCCGAAAGGTCCCGCCGGAGCGTCACCTCGCCGCCAAGCTCCGCGCCGTCCGCGAGGTAGCCGAGGTAGAGGTTCGCGTCGGTGACGGCTGGTTCCTCTCCACCTTTGTCGTAGGCGGCGGGGCCGGGCTCCGCGCCGGCCGAGTGAGGACCGACGCGCAGGGCACCGCCCGCATCCGCCCAGGCGATAGAGCCGCCGCCCGCGCTGACGGTGTGAACATCAACCATCGGGAGCTTTATGGGAACCCCGGCGACCACCGTCTCCGTCGTCGTCTGGGCCTCGCCCGAGATGATCGGGGCTACGTCCGTGCTCGTCCCGCCCATGTCGAATGTCAGCAAGTTCTCGTATCCACCAAGCGCACCCACGTAAGCCGCCCCAACGACCCCGCCGGCCGGTCCCGAGAGCACGCACCCGGCCGCATCCGAGTTGGCATCGTCGACCCGCACGACACCACCGGAGGACTGCATGATGAGCGGGCTCGAAACCCCTGCCTCTTCCGTCTTGCCGGCCAGATTCTTCAGGTAGTTTGCGAGTTTCGGAGCCAGGTAAGCGTCGGCTGCGGTGGTCGAGAAACGTTCGTACTCCCGGAACTCCGGCAGCACCTCGCTGCTGAGGGAGACGTGCATCTCAGGCAGCGCACTACGCAGCGCTTCCCCGACGCGCTCCTCGTGTTCGGGGTGGGCGAAGGCGAAGAGCAAGCACACGGCGACCGCCTCCACATCGGCTCTCTCCACGGCGGTGACCGCTTCTTTCAGGCTCTGTTCGTCCAGGGTCTTTATCTCGCCTTCCGGTCCCATTCGTTCCTTTACCGTAAAGCGCAGGTCGCGCGGGACGAGCGGGGGCGGGCGGTCTACCGAGAGGTCGTAGAGGGAGGGACGGTTCTGGCGGGCTATCTCCAGGATGTCCCGGAAGCCTTCGGTGGTGACGAGCGCCATCCTCGCGCCGCGGCGTTCGAGTAGGGCGTTGGTGGCGACGGTCATGCCGTGGGCGAGGGCTGTCACGGAGGATGCTTCTACTTCGGAAGCCTGGATCGCGTTCATCACGCCCTCTGATTGGTCGCGCGGGGTGGACGGGACTTTGACGGTGATGAGCATGCTGTCGCCGAGGGCCACGAGATCCGTGAACGTACCGCCGACATCCACGCCGAGGCGGAGTGTTTTCATCCGCCTCCTCCGGTGAGGGTCTGGAAGACTGTTATGAGCGTTCGGACGCCGAGGCCGGTCGCGACCAGGACTACCGCCACGCCGAGGACGTTGCCGACGATGCCGTTCTTAAAGTCGCCGAGCAGATCGTTCCGGTTCATGATTATGAGGAGGAAGATCGCTATTAACGGCAGGAGGATGCCGTTTGCGGCCTGGGCGAAAATTATGATCTGGACGGGACTGGTCCCAAGGGCGGCGAGGGTCGTGCCGAAGACGAGCACGACTATCCACACAGCCCGGAAACGCCAGCTTCTCAGGTCCCGTCCCCAGCCGAAAGCGCCGGAGGTGGCGTAAGCGGCGGCGAGCGGGGCTGTGATGGAGCTGGTCAGGCCCGCCGAGAACAACCCGATGGCGAAGAATATCTTCGCGGCCGGCCCCAGGAGCGGTTCGAGTTGCTGGGCCATCTGGCCGGCGTCTTCTATTTTCGTATTCGTCCCGAAAAATGCTGCCGCGCCCGTCACTATGATAGCCAGCGTTATCAGCCCTCCGAGGGCGATGGAGGCGATGGTGTCGAAACGGGACTCGGTGAGCGCCTGGCCGGTTGGGACCGACTCCGGCCACTTCTCCTGTACCGAACTCGCGTGCAGGAAGAAGTTGTAGGTGACGACGGTTGTCCCGATCAGGGCAACCACCGTGACCAGCGACCCCGAAGGTATCCCCGGCGCGAACACGCCCGCCAGGATGTCGCCGACGTTTGGCCGCACGATGATCGCCGTGAACAGAAAAACGACGCTCATTATGATCACCAGCGCCACCAGCACCCGCTCTATCAGCCGGTAAGCGCCAGAGGCCAGCAGTATGAAGGCGACAACACCGACGGTCACCGCCCAGACGCTGGGCGAGATGCCGCTTATGGTTTCGAGCCCGAGCGCCGCCCCGGTTATATTGCCCGTCTGGAAAGCCGCCGCCCCAATTGTGATGGCCGCTACCACGAGGGCGACGGCGATCACCTTGACCGCGACGTTGTCGAAGGTGGTGCGCAGCGCCTCACCGAGTCCTTCCCGACTCACGATGCCCAGCCGCGCGCTCATCTCCTGCAAGATCATGGTCGCGATTATAGAGAACACCAACGCCCAGAGGAGCGCGTATCCGGTGCTTGCTCCGGCCACGCTCGCCGTCGTAACCGTTCCAGGCCCTACGAACGCTGCCGCTACCAACAGCCCCGGTCCCAGGTTCTTCAGCCGCTTTCCCATCTCTCCCTACCTTCCCGTGTCCGAAATGATCCTCGCAAATTAACATCTCGATGGACCCTGGTATATGGCCGGGCGTATAAAGTTCAGCTTATCTTTTTAGTAGGAGCCCGAAGGCTTCTTTTAGGCTTCGTATTCTGCGTCAAGGCGGTCGGTTACGAACATGTGTCCGGGGCTGTGTGTGATCATGAACGGTGGCCGGGCGTCCATCGCGACGGCTTGCGGGGTAACGCCACACGCCCAGAATACTGGTGTTTGATCCTTGTCAATGGAAATAGAATCTCCGAATTCAGGTTCGTCGATGTTCTCTATTCCAAGCGCCTCCGGAGCTCCGACGTGGACCGGCGCCCCGTGCATCGTCGGATATCGTCCCGAGACGGCGACCGCGAGGGGGATCTCATCCGTCCGGTACGGCCTCATGCTGACGACCAGAGGACCGGAAAACGGCCCGGAAGGCACGCACTCCCGGCCCGTGACGTACATCGGGACGTTGCGGCCCTGATCTAGATGCGCGAGACGCAGGCCCGCGTCGAGCAAGGCCCGCTCGAAAGTGAAGCTGCAGCCGATCAGGAACGACACTAGATCTTCGCGCCAGTAGCTCTCTATAGCCGTTGGCTCCTCGACTATCTTGCCGCCCTCGTAGATCCTGTACTTCGGCACGTCCGTCCGCAGATCCGCGTCCGGAGCCATTACAGGGGGCGTAGCAGAGCCGGCGTCTGTTACCTCCAGGATCGGGCACGGTCTAGGGTTTCGGACGCAGAACTTGAGGAAGTCGAAGGCGTACTCCTCCGGCAGGATCACGAGGTTCGTCTGCACGTAACCTCGCGCCAGTCCGCCCGTCGGCCCCGTGTGCTCGTCGCCACGTATGCGCTCCCGCGCTTCTTCGACTCGCGCATCACGGAAGCGTGCTTCCTGTTTCACCGCCTCACCTTCCCTCCCAGGACTGCTCTCGTGCTGATGATAGCTTGTATCGCGATGGGTCGGCAAGTCCGCAGCACTCGCGCCGCGCGGACGCGAGCCTCTCTCGCCCACAATCATTCAAGAAGATGACACAGGAAAGACACTGGCGTATCATGGCGGTCTTGGTGTTGGGTTGGGGCAGTTCCATCGTTAGTGTTGGCGGTGGGGGAACGAAAGGAGAAAAGATGGCTAATGCGGCGGGCGGGCGGCGGGCTGAGGCATTGGACCCGAGGGCTCGGAACGCGATACGGGGAGCGTTCTTGGGTTTCTTTGTCGACATGTTCGACATCTATCTACCGGTCGTGGTTCTGGCTCCCGCTTTGATCTACTTCGTCTCGCCGCAGATAACCGGGACGACAGCCGCTATCATCGGACCTTCCATCTTCGCGGCCGCACTCGTCGGTAGGCCGGTCGGGGCGCTTATCTTCGGACGCTTCGCGGATACTATAGGCCGTAAGCGGACAACGATCATCGCCGTCAGCGGCTTCGGTGTTACCACCCTGATCCTGGCCCTCATGCCCGGCTACCAGCAGATAGGGATCACGGCCGTGATCCTCTTTATAATCCTGCGCTTCGTGGATGGCGTCTTCCTCGGCGGCGAATACACGTCTGCGAGCCCGCTGGCGATGGAATACTCACCCCGCGAGAAACGCGGCCTCTATGGAGCCCTCATAATGACCGGCTTCCCCCTCGCTTACGCGATCATCTCCCTCTTAACCATGCTGCTACTCTTCCTGATGCCGTCCGAGGGCCTGAATTCTCCTTACGTGCAGTGGGGGTGGCGGATACCGTTCTTGATAGGATCGGCGCTCGCCTTTAGCTTTGTTTTCTACTACACGCGTTTCGTGAGCGAGTCTGAACTCTTCGAGGAATCCGGTGGGAGTGAGTCGCCCTTGAGGGACCTCTTCAGCGGAGATAACCTCAAGAATTTCTTGCAGGTCTTCGTGATGATGACCGGCTTCTGGCTCACGCTCAACGCCGTGGCGGCGATACTTCCTGGGTTGCTCGGAGACCCGGTCGGACTATCCTCGACCAGCGTTACAATCACGCTGGTCATCGCCAACGTCATCCTGATCGGAGGTTACGTCTCAGCAGGTGTGATCAGCCAGCGCGTCGGACGCAGGCCCTTCCTTATGATGATAGGCTTGATCATGGCCATAGTCGGCACTTTTCTCTACTATCTGCTCATAAGCACGGCCCCCAAGAACCTGTTCGTGGTCATCGTCCTGACGACCCTGATAACGGTACTGGTCATCTCTCCCTGGGGCCTCGCCACCACCTATATCAACGAGCGTTTCCAAACGGGCGTGCGCGCGTCGGGCTTCGGGCTCGGCTACAGCCTGGCGGTCGTCCTGCCGGCGTTCTACGCTTTCTACCAGGCGGGACTCGGAACCTTCATGTCTTCGCAGTACACGGTACTCGTGCTGCTGGTAGTTGGCGCGCTCCTGATCACCGGCGGAGCTGCGTGGGGACCTGAGACTAGAGACGTGGACTTCTCGGAGGAACCAGAGATCTCCAAAGCCAAGAAACATTCTGCGAGCAGGGCGACCGAACCCTCCGCCGGCGCCGACCGCTCCTGACAATATGATCAAGGGAGCGCGAGCCTTTGACCTGGAGCAGCCGCGTACCGATGGGATGCCGATCCATCCGGGTCACCGGCAGGCAGGCTACTCCTACCTGCTTCACCGTCGCCACGGAGACGAGTACCGCCCCGACGAGTCCGGACCTCGCACGAGCGCGGCCGGGATCATTATCTGCGGTGAGCACACCGGTACCCACATAGACGCCCTCTGCCACCAGGCAAGCGACCTCAAACTCCACGGCGATGTCGCGGTGGGTGAAGTCCAGACTTCGCGCGGGTTCAGCAAGCTCGCCGCGGAGGAAATACCTCCCATCCTGGCCCCGACCGTTCTACTGGACGTGGCCGCGAGCAAAGGCGTCGAGGAACTAGACTCCGGCTACGCGGTCACCGCCGAAGACCTCGAAGAGTGCTGCGAGCGTCAGGGCGTGATTGCCGAAGCAGGAAATGTGTTGCTCGTCAGGACCGGAAACGGGCGTTACTGGGAGGACGAAGAGCGCTACCTGGCCGGGCCTGGGATGGATGCCGGCGCGTCATATTGGGCGGCGGAGAAGGGCGTGGTCGCTGTAGGGTCGGACAACATGGCGTGGGACGTGCCGGGGCTCAAGGACCCGGACCTCGGCTGTACGTTGCCGGGACACCTGATCCTACTGGTGCGTCACGGTATCTACATTGTCGAGAATCTGGTGCTCGAAGAGTTGGCCGCCTCAGACCACCACCGCTTCGATTTCGTCTGCACGCCCTTGAAGTTCGTAGGCGCTACCGGCTCTCCGGTAAGACCCTTGGCGATCGTATCCGACGCCGAAGGCCTTTAGGAACTCACCTGTTCCGGGTTCTCCGCTCCATAGTTGCGCAGGATACCCGACACCCGGCTCAAGTAATCCAACACCACGCGCTGCTCGTCCGGTGACAACTCCTCGGCGACGGCGTCGATGCCGGCTACCAGCGGACGGATCACACCCAGTACCTCCTCGACGGCGTGCACCGTAGGCTCCACCACTAGACGGCGGCGATCCGTTGGATGAGGCCGCCGCTCTACGTGGCCCATCGCTTCCAGCCGATCCACCAGGGCGGTAGCCGAAGCCGACCGCATCCCTAAAAGGTTGCCCAACTCGGCAGGACCGAGCGGCCCGTCCTGTAGCAGGTAGTCCATCGCGGTCATGTCGTTAACACCCAGCCCCAGACGTTGCGCCAACTCCCGCGTGATCTCGGCATTGGCCCGCGTTACCCCGCGCAAAGCCCACGACAACTCGTGAGCCTTCAGAGAATTTCCTTCTTGAATTTCACCTTCCATACCGTAATATTAGCACGGCTAGTAGTTAGGCTATCTAACTATATAGTAAAGTCGAGGTCGAAAACATCGAGAGGAGTTTCTTGGCTGACACGTTTGAGTCTGACGGAGTTTCGCCCGGCGCTGCTATAGTGGCGGAGGGGCTGGAGCGGGTTTTCGGGGAGAATAGGGCTGTTGACGGGGTGGATCTCTCGGTGCGGCGGGGTGAGATCTACGGTTTCCTCGGTCCCAACGGCGCGGGCAAATCTACCCTGACGAGGATGTTGTGTACGCTCCTGACGCCGACCGGCGGACACGCGACCGTCGCCGGACGAGACGTGGTCCGCGAACCCGAGGCGGTTCGCTTGCGGATAGGCGCAGCCTTGCAGGACGCCGCGCTCGATGAGAAGCAGACCGGGGTAGAGATGTTGCGTTTGCAGGGGCGCTTCTACGGGTTGTCGAGGCGCGACACCGAGCGTCGGTTGGCTGATCTCCGGGAGCTGGTGGACATTGGGCCGGCGCTTGGGGAGAGGGTGGCGACATACTCCGGGGGGATGAAGCGGAGGCTGGATCTGGCGCTCGCCCTGATCCACAACCCTGAGGTCCTCTTCCTCGACGAGCCGACGACAGGCCTCGACCCGGTGAGCCGGGCGAAAGTCTGGGAAGAAGTGCGGCGTCTCAACCAGGATCTCGGGATGACAGTCTTCCTGACCACCCAGTATCTCGAAGAGGCCGACGAGTTGGCCGAACGGGTCGGGATCATCAGTCACGGTAAGATCGTGGCCGAAGGAACCCCGCAGGAACTAAAGCGTTCCATCGGTACGGACCTGATCGTCGCGAACGTCGAGGGCGACTCCGAGGCGGCCCGGCGCGCCCTGGAGTCCGTGCCGCAGGTCGAGCGCGTGAATGTGAATGGGTCGGAGGTAACTGCCGCTGTCGAAGACGGACCGACCGCCGTCAGCCCCGTTGCGCTGGCCTTGAACGGGGTTGGAGACGGGTTGCGGGTCCGCGACCTCTCCTTACGCACCCCGACGCTGGACGACGTGTTCCTCTCCGCAACCGGAGAGCGTATCGCAGACTACGCCGACGAGCCCGAGTACGCGGAAGCGGCCGTGAA
>JBBPZK010000136.1:0-16520 GCA_038199155.1 Rubrobacterales bacterium
GCGCGGCAGCAAGTCGAGAACGGCGCGCAGGTCATAGACATCAACATGGACGAAGGTATGCTCGACGGCGAGGAGGCGATGGTCACGTTCCTGAACCTAGTCGCCGCAGAACCGGACATCTCGCGCGTGCCGGTCATGATCGACTCGTCCAAGTGGTCCATCATCGAGGCGGGCCTGAAGCGGGTGCAGGGCAAGGCTGTCGTCAACTCCATCAGCATGAAGGGCGGCGAGGAGGAGTTCGTCCGCCAGGCGAAGTTGTTGCGGCGCTACGGGGCGGCGGTGATCGTAATGGCCTTCGACGAGCAGGGTCAGGCCGATACGAAGGAGCGGAAGGTCGGGATCTGCAAGCGCGCCTACAAGATCCTCACCGAGGAGGTCGGCTTCCCGCCGGAGGACATAATCTTCGACCCGAACGTCTTCGCAATCGCCACGGGTATAGACGAGCACAACAACTACGGCGTGGACTTCATAGAGGCCGTGTGTGAGATCCACGAGGCCCTCCCCCACGCCAAAACTTCCGGCGGTATCTCGAATGTCTCGTTCTCGTTCCGGGGCAACAACCCGGTTCGCGAGGCGATTCACGCCGTCTTTCTCTACCATGCCATAAACGCCGGCCTGACGATGGGCATCGTGAACGCGGGCCAGCTAGCCGTCTACGACCAGATCGACCCCGAGTTGCGCGAGACGGTCGAGGACGTGGTCCTGAACCGCCGCGATGACTCGACAGAACGCCTGCTGAAGCTGGCCGAGAAGTACCGGGGGCAGGGCGACGGCGTGTCGGACGAGAAGGACCTGGAATGGCGCTTGTGGCCGGTCTCGGAGCGTCTGGAGCACGCGCTGGTCAAGGGTATCGCGGAGTTCGCCGAGGAAGATGCGGAGGAGGCACGACAGGAGGCTAGTCGTCCGCTGGACGTGATCGAAGGTCCACTCATGGACGGGATGAACGTCGTCGGGGACCTGTTCGGGGCGGGCAAGATGTTCCTGCCCCAGGTGGTGAAAAGCGCGCGCGTGATGAAAAAGGCTGTCGCGTACCTGATACCGTTTATCGAGGAGGAGAAGGAAGGCGCCCGGAAGCTGAACGGGACGGTCGTGATGGCGACGGTCAAGGGCGACGTACACGACATCGGCAAGAACATCGTCGGGGTCGTGTTGCAGTGCAACAACTTCGAGATCATAGACCTCGGGGTGATGGTGCCGGCGGCGAAGATCCTCCAGACCGCCAAGGATAAGGGCGCGGACGTCATCGGGCTCTCAGGGCTCATCACGCCTAGTCTCGACGAGATGGCCCACGTCGCGAGTGAGATGAAGCGGGAGGGCTTCGAGATACCGCTCCTCATCGGCGGGGCGACGACCTCCCAGACGCACACGGCGGTCAAGATAGCGCCGGGCTACGACCAGCCGGTGATACACGTGAAGGACGCCTCGCGCGCCGTCGGCGTCGTGCAGAACCTCATCAGCGAAGAGCGTAAGGACGCCTACGCCGAGCAGATCGCCGCCGACTACGAGCAGGTGCGCCAGAAGCACGCCGGACGCCGCTCCAGGACGAAAATGGCCCCGCTAGAAAGGGCGCGGGCGAACCGGATGAAGATCGACTGGGAAGGCTACACCCCGCCGAAGCCGAACGTATCCGGCGTGCGCATCCTGGAGGACTATCCGCTGGAGGAGATCCGGGACTTCATAGACTGGACGCCGTTTTTCCACTCCTGGCAACTGAAGGGCAGCTACCCGAAGATCTTCGACGACGCCGAGAAGGGCGAGGAGGCGCGCAAGCTCTTCGCCGACGCCCAGGAACTTCTGGACCGCGTTATCGAGGAGAAGTGGCTCACGGCCCGCGCCGTCTTCGGCCTCTTCCCCGCCAACCTGCTGCCGAACGATTCCGTGGAGGTCTACACCGACGAATCACGCGAGGAGCTACTGACGGAGCTTCACTTCCTGCGCCAGCAGAAGCAGAAGCCGCCGGGCCGCCCGAACCACTCTCTGGCCGACTTCATCGCCCCGAAAGAAACAGGGCTCGAAGACCACATCGGCCTCTTCGCCGTCACCGCCGGCATTGGGGCGGACGAGGCGGCGCGTCGCTTCGAGGAGGATAACGACGTGTACAACGCCATAATGGTCAAGGCGCTTGCCGATCGGCTGGCCGAGGCGTTCGCCGAGCTATTGCACCGGCGAGTGCGCAAGGAGTTCTGGGGCTACGCAGCGGATGAGAAGTTAGACACGGAGTCCATCATCCGGGAGGAGTACCAGGGCATCAGGCCCGCTCCGGGGTATCCGGCCTGCCCGGAGCACACCGAGAAGCGGACGCTTTGGGAGTTGCTCGATGTGGAGAATAGGGCAGGCATCACTCTAACCGAGAGTTGCGCCATGTCGCCGGGGGCGGCGGTCAGCGGCTACTACTTCTCGCACCCGGAGTCACGGTACTTCGGTGTGGCGGAGATCGGACGGGACCAGGCCGAGGACTACGCCGAACGCAAGGGCTGGACGCTGGAGGAGGCCGAGAAGTGGCTCGCCCCGAACCTGGCCTATGATCCAGAGCGACCAAGTACGAGCGGAGAAACGGAGGTCCCGCAGGCCGTGAGCAAGTCCGCGAGATAAGACTACCAGAAGAAGTTGACCGGGCCTGGAAGGTTCAATATGCTTCATGCCTATTACGGAACGGGAAAGGTAAGGTAGCGAAGCCGGGTTTTCGCAACTACCAGGTGCTCGGTACCGGAAGAGGAGAGAGATGGCTCTGGATAGGTACACGACCTCGGTGGTTGGTTCGTACAGCGTGCCCCGGTGGTACGAGGTATTGGAGAAGCAGGTAGAGGCTGGGGCTCTCTCCGCAGGAGACATGGAGGACGTGCAGTTCCGCGCCAGCCAGGCGGCGATAGCGGACCAGATAGCGGCAGGTATCGACGTCATCAACGGTGGCGAGATGCACCGGCGGACGAACAACCGCCACGCGCCGCCGAACGCGATGCTCAACTTCTTCTGGAACAAGATCCCTGGTTTCTCGAACGAAACCAGGCCGAAGCCTATCACGCCCAAGGACCAGAACGTCACCCATCCCGGAGCAGTCCTGAACGGAAAGATCGAATATGGCGACCTCGGTCTGGTGGATGAATTCCGGATGGTCTCCCGCTTTACCGATAAGGACGTCAAGGTCACCATGACCGGCCCGCACATGTTGGCGAAGGTCGCCCACGACGAGCACTACGGCGACATCAAGCAGGTCATGCAGGAGCTGGCGAAGGTGATCAACCGCAACTTCCGCGACCTGCAGGAGGCTGGCTGCAAACACGTGCAGATCGATGAGCCGCTGTTTGCCGCCGCTGACCGTGACGAAGTCGAGGCCGCCATCGGGGCGATCAACCAAGCGTTCGAGGGCGTCGACTGTATGTACAAGTGGGTGCACATCTGCCAGGGCAACTACTCGGTGGGCGACGAGTTCGACCAGGGAGAGCAGATCGGCCACCGCTACTTCGACTTCGGGGAGTACCCGGCCGACCTGATCTCCCGCATCCAGTGCGACGTCCTGATGGTCGAGTACGATTTCGTGGACGCCTACAAGGACGTACTCGGAGAGCAGCAACTCGCCATCGGGGCAGCTGATGTTCAGGAGCGGCGGATAGAGACTCCCGAGCAGATCGTCGAACGTATCCAGGCACACCCGTGGCTACCGCCAGAGCAGACGCTCATAACGACCTCCTGCGGTCTCAACCACCTGCCGCGTGAGGTCGCCTTCGGCAAGCTGAAGACGGTAGCCGACGCCAGCGCGGCACTACGCGGCGACCGCGCCTCAACTCCGGCCTGAACGTCGGGAATGCCTCGGGGCAGGACGCTAAGGGACGAAATCTCGCGTAGCTTCGCCCGTTTCGGGGCGGAGATGTCCGCCCATCACTCCCCACTCTACAGTCATCTTGCGCTGTGCATGGCCAGGGACCCGGAGATGCTCGACCTCGCGGCCAATGCTAAGAGCACTCCTGTAACCAACCTCTTCTTCGTCGCTGCTCATTCTCTGTTGCTCGGGCGCGCGGAGCATCCGGTCACGCGGTTCTACCCGAGTGCTTCCGGAGAAACTACAGAGATGGGAGATCCCTACCCGCCCTTCCGTTCTTTCTGTCTGGAGCATGCGGAGGAGATATGCGAGATCATCTCCTCCCGCCGGGTGCAGACGAACGAGGTCCGGCGATGCGCCCTGTTGTTACCGGCTTTCGGGCTGGCGGCGGAACGCTCCGGCAAACCGCTCACGCTGGTCGAGGTCGGGGCGAGTGCGGGCTTGAACCTGCTCTTCGACCGCTACTCCTACGACTACGGAGAAAGCCGGTGTTTCGGCGACGCTGGTTCTCCAGTACAGATCTCCTGTGAGGTGAGAGGAGAACCATATCCACCAATACCCGCGCGGATGCCGGAGATCTCCTCCCGGACAGGCATAGACCTGAACCCGCTGGACGTCCGAGATCCGGAATCGGCGCTGTGGCTGCGGGCGCTCATCTGGCCCGAGGAGTACGCTGGGCGCGCCCCCATACTCGAACGCGCCATCGAGACAGCGAGACTCGAACCACCGACCCTGCTGCGGGGAGACGCGCTGGATCTCCTGCCGCAAGTACTACGCGAGATCCCAGAAGGTGCGGCAGCCTGCGTCTTCCACACGTTCACGTTGAACCAGTTCTCCGAACAGGCCCGTTCCCGGTTCGCTAGCTTGCTCTCCGGATACGCGAAAGAACGCGAGCTCTACCGGGTCTCCATAGAGTGGCTCGATGCGTACGACGCTCCTCTACTTCGTTTCTCTACTTTCGAGGGAGGCGACGAGCGGCAGAGAGTCCTGGCGCGTTGCGGCGACCACAGAGGTTGGATCCAGTGGGAAAGCTGACAAAAGCTACCGTACGAAACGTACTTTATCGAAACCTATAGTAGTGACCAGCGCGCGGATGCTGCTCTCGGCGTTTTTGCGGGCCTGATCCCGGATGCCGTTCTTCTCGGCGGCGGCCAGTATCTCCCGCTCGGCGTCTCTCCGAGCCTGCTCCGCCATCGCGTCGCTGGGCCTGATGTTCAGGAGTCCCTGCTGGCGATCGTAGACGCGCGTCCTGTTCTCGTCGAGGCTGGTTGAGAGTACCTTTGACTCCGGCAACCTGCTGGTTACGCTCTTGCCGTTCACCTTGACATCGTTCTTGCTCAAACCGGAGAGGTCCACACCAGCTTCGACGTTACCGGTGGCGATGAGCACCAGCTTCTCGCCCGTCAGGAACTGACGGAGCCCGCTCCCGCCGCTCTGCTTGGTGACCACCACGGACTCGGTCGCCCGCACGGTGGCAAGCTGGTCGAGCTCTTTTATACCCTCGATCACAACCGGGCTCGTCGTGGTCTGTTGCGGAACCTGGAAAAGCCATCCCACGACCGGCAAGGTGTATCCGTAGCGCACCAACCCGACCCCGATTGCCGCCGCGAGGATTACTATGGCGAGCGCGGGTAAGAAAACGCTCCGGAACCAGCTTCTCTGTTCGCCCTTCTTGGACATATTCCTCCACGGGGATCTGACTGGCAATAGATCTTACCATCCTGGCAGCGCCTATAATGTCTGGATAGAAAAACATAGGAGGGTGAACGTGAGTATGGAGCAACAGGTGATGGAGGGTGCGGAGCCGTTCCGGTTCGAGGGCGGCGAGGTCGGGGTGCTAGTCTCCCACGGTTTCACGGGTACGACGCAAAGTGTGCGGCCGCTGGGAGAGGCGCTGGCGGCGGAAGGCTTCACGGTCGCGGGACCACGGATCGCCGGGCACGGGACGAGCATGGAGGATATGGCGAAGAGCACGGCTTCCGGCTGGATCCGATCCATCGAAGAAGACCTCGACTGGCTAGCGGAACGCACCAACAGCATTTTCTTCGCCGGGCTCTCGATGGGCGGCATGTTCGCGCTGTACTTCGGCGGCGTCCGGCCGGACGTGATCCGGGGGATCATACCCATAAACGCCTGCGTATCGCTCAGCAACCCGGACCTCGCACGCCTCACCTTCGACCCGGAAGCACCCGCGACGGTGCCAGGCGTCGGCTCGGACATAAAAGCAGAAGGCATCGAAGAATTAGTCTACCCTGAGGTCCCGGTCCCGGCTGTCAAGGAGTTCATGGCGCTCATGCGCGTCACCGACGATATGCTGACGGCCATAACCGTTCCGGCTCTCATCTTCCAGTCCCTCGAAGATCACGTAGTCCCGCCGGAGAACGGCCCGCATATCCTGGAGCATCTCGGCAGCAAAGACAAAGAACTAGTACGGCTGGAGAATTCATACCACGTCGCAACCCTGGACAACGACGCGGGCATGATCTCCGAAAGGGCAGCCCAATTTATCCGGGAGCACTCGTCTTAGAAACCGAGATCGGCAACAGCCACCACACTACAAACACGGCGACGAGCGTCGCGTCGCCGAAGGTAAAAAACGCTTCCCGCGCTGAGGTGAGCGCCACGAGCGGATCGGCGAGCATATACCAAGCGCTCTAGGCCTGTATGTTGGTCTGGTGCCAGCGGGTGTGCGGTCCCAACCCTTCGGCCTCTGGGAACTCTTCACCCTTCACGAGCTGAACGCGGGCGGGCGGCTGCATTGTCCCCCGGTCACAGACGTAGGTGCCGGAGAACGGAGCCTTCTCACCGGGCTTGTAGGTAGGTCCGTACGGACGGTAACGGGCGAGGATGTGCTCTATGTTCTCCGGCACCTTCAGACTCTCCTAGAGGGTGACGGCCCGGGCTTCGGTAAAGCCGGGGATTTCCAGGAGCGCTTTTATCGCCGTCTCGGGTATAGGCTCGTCGACTGTTACGGCCATCGCCGCCCGGGAGCCCGGCTCGCCGCGGCCGACGGACATGTTACCGATGTTGATCCCGTACTCCCCGAGCGTCGTGCCAACCTTGCCGATCATGCCGGGCGTGTCCTCGTTTCGGATAAAGAGCATGTGCTTCTCCGGAATTATGTCCATGTCGAAGCCTAAAGCCCCCACGAGCCGGGGCTGCATGCGAAGCCCGATCAGGGTTCCGCTGACAACGCTCTCCCCCTCCTCGCTCTCCAACCGCAGCACGACCAGGCTCGTATAGTCCGCGCCGTCCGAGATCCGGGAAGTCTCGACCTTCAGGCCTCTCTCCCGTGCGAGCAACGGGGTGTTGACGAAGTTCAAGGGCTCGTGGATCATCGGGGCCAGCAGTCCTTTCTGGGCCGATACGTCCAGCAGGCGCGTGTCGAAGGCCGCCACCTCGCCCCTGTACTCCACCTTCAACGAGTCGCCGGGACGGTCCGTTAGCTGGTAGAGAAGGCTGCCCAAAGTCTCGCAGAGTCCCGAGAACTGGGCGACGAACTCGGCGCCCTCACCGGACGGGACCGGAGCGTTGATCGCATGCACCGGCACCGCGCCCTGCAGGGCGGTCGCCACCTGCTCCGCCGCCGTGATGCCCGCCCGGTCCTGCGCCTCCGCCGTGCTCGCCCCGAGGTGAGGCGTCACCACCACGTTTGGAAGCGAGAAGAGTGGCGAGTCCGTGTTCGGCTCCTCGGCGAACACGTCGATCGCCGCCCCGCCGATAACACCGTCCTTGAGCGCCTCGAACAGGTCCGCCTCGTCCACGATGCCGCCGCGCGCCACGTTGATAATGTACGCCGTCGGCTTCATCTTCCCGAACGCTTCCGCGTTTATCATGCCGGTAGTCTGGGGGGTCCTTGGGACGTGCAGCGAGATGAAGTCGGAGCCTGCGAGCACGTCGTCCACACTCTCGGCCCGCTCCACGTTCATGGAACGTATCCTGTCCTCCGAGACGTAGGGATCATAGGCGAGGACCCGCATTCCCATCCCGAGGGCGCCGCGCGCTACGATGGCCCCGACGTGCCCGAGCCCGATCAGGCCGAGCGTCTTCTCCGCAACCTCGACACCTTTGAACGCGCTCCGCTTCCACTGCCCATCTCTCAACGAAGCGTCCGCCGCCGGAATACGCCGCGCCGCCGCGAGCATCATCCCTAGGGTGTGCTCGGCCGCGGCAACCGTGTTGCTCTCCGGCGCGTTGGCGACCAGGATTCCGCGTCCCGTCGCAGCCTCGATGTCTATGTTATCGACACCGATACCGGCCCGGCCTATCGCCTTGAGGTTGTCGGCGGCGGCTATGACCTCCGCCGTAACCCGCGTGGCGCTCCGGATTATGAGGCCGTCGTACTCCCCGATCTTCTCCAGCAGTTCTTGCGGCGAGAGCCCGAGGACAACGTCGACCTCGAACTCTTTCTTGAGGAGCTCTACACCGGGGTCGGCGAGCTTCTCGGAGATGAGAACCTTCAAGCGGTCACCCCGCTCTTGGAGAACACCCGCTGGGCCGCGCCTACGCCCTTGCCGAGCTCGACGGGGTGATCCAGAGCCTCCAACGCCAACTCCGCCGCCGCGATGGTGGAGATAATGTCGAACGCATCGAAGTAACCACAATGCCCGATACGGAAGATCCTACCCGTCATCGGTCCTTGACCGCCCGCCACCTGTATTCCATGCTCCCGGAACATCATCCGCACGAGTTCCTTGCCGTCTACACCCTCCGGCACCCACGCCGCCGTAACAGCCGAGTTGAGGTCCTCGTCCGGCCCGAAGAGCTTCAGTCCCATGCTCTTTACGCCTTCCCGGGAAGCCCGGCCGAGCAGCTTGTGGCGCTCGAAAGCGTTCTCCACGCCCTCATCCAGTATCTGCCGCAGTGCGAGGTCGAGCTGTATTATGATGCTGACCGCCGGGGTCCACGCCGTCTGGGGCGGCGTCTTCTCGTAGGCTTTCCTGGCTGCAGTCCAGTCGAAATAGTAGCGCGGCATCCGGGCGTCCTCGTGCGCCTTCCACGCCCTCTCGCTGACGCTCACGAACCCGAGCCCCGGAGGCGTCATCAGCGCCTTCTGCGAGCCCGCGACGACCACGTCGACACCCCAATCGTCCGTCTTCAGGGTACAGGCTCCGAGGCCACTGACGGCGTCCACGATCGAGATGACGCCTTCAGTCGCGCGGGCGAAGCCTTCTATGTCGTTGACGGTGCCGGTGGAGGTCTCGGAGAGGACGCACATGGCGGCTTTTATCTCCGGGTCGTTGGCGAGAGCATCGGCGACTTCGTCGTTGTCGGCCTTCACGCCCCAGTCGTATTCGAGTTCGGTGACTTCGAGGCCGAAAGCCTGGCTCATCTTGACCCAGCGGTTGCCGAAGTTGCCGTTGTTGACGACGAGTACCTTGTCACCGGGCGAGAAGAGGTTCTGGATCGCCCCCTCGAACGCCCCGGTCCCGCTCGCCGCGTAGGTGAAGATGTCGTTCTCCGTTAGAAAGATCTGCTTGAGGTTCTCATTGACCCGCGTAAACACCTCCCCGAACTCCGGCGTCCGGTGGTGGATGATCGGCAGCGCCCCGGCCGCCGAGACCTCGGGTGGAATAGGAGTAGGTCCGGGCGACATCAGACGGTACTTGTTCATCATGAGCTTCGCGCTCCTTCTATTGATCCGAATACTACCGCTATTTTAGCCACATTCGATCCCGATAGCTACATAGCAGGGCATACAATGTACAAACTATTACTTTCTCCCCCGCCGAGGATGTCTGGGGATCCGGAGTGTCCTGGGCAGCGCCAGGGTTGGCAGGGTTGCATCCGGCAGGGTCTCGCTAGCTAAAGCCGGCGCCTTCCATGGCTGAGAGTGCGGAGGCGGCATAGCGGGAGGCATAACCGTAACCGGCGAGATCCGGGCCGTAGTAGGATTCCCTGCGATCCATCACGCTGGCTTTGACTCTGGTTCTGATCCAGTTTTCGTCCAGGTCGAACCGCAGGTTATCTCCGTCCTCGAAGCGCCCTATAACGCCGCCGACCGCTGCCTCTGGGGTGAAAAGCGAGATCCAGGTTCCACCTGCTCCATCCGGGGCCACACCGTCGCTTAGGACCGTGACACCTTCCTCGGGACCCGACTCTTTGAGCGTCTCGCTCAAGTCGTCGAGGCGCAACAGACCCGGTCCCCCGCGCGGACCACAGCCTCTTACGACCAGGATAGAGCCCGGTTCCACGTTGCCGCCGAGGACAGCCGCAACGGCATCCATCTCCGAGTAGAAGACGTTGCATTCACCGGCTATCTCGGGGGTTCCGACCGGCGCCCGGCACACCACCTCCGTCCCGGATGAGCGCCCCCGGACGAAGAAGGTCTGCGGGCCATCGCTTTCTGGAGGCGCTGCCGGTGCTGCCGGGAGTACCTCTTTCAAGCCGCCCTCCACAGTTTGTCCGTCGTGGAGTTGGTCGCCGAGGTACGCGAGAAGGCCGCCCGCCCCGTGCTCCTCGTACCATCCAGAGCCGGGGACGGTAATGGCGGGTACCTCCGGGGTAATAACCCGTATAGTCTGGTTAAATCCGCCCACTCCCGCCTCCCGCGAGACGGCCGCGAGGTGCACTATCATCTCCGGTCCGCCCCCGAGGGAACATCCGGCGCGAAGAGCGTCCGTGAGGGAGAAACTCTCAACTACGTCCTGGGCGGTCGGCGCGCCGGACCGGGCGATCTCCAGGGCAACCTCAGCGGGGTCCGCGGATACCGGCGACAACCCGAGCGCGGCGAGCGCAAGCGGGAAAGGTTCGTCCAGGCTCACACCGAAGACCACCGGCAGGTCGAGCCGCAGCGCGCAGAGGAGCAAACCCGCCAACTCCTCGGGCGGACCGGCTCCTATAAATAACGCCTCCGGGTTCTCGCGGGTGCAGGAGACGTGGGCGGCGTCGGCTATCCACTCGCGGGCGAGGGCTATGCCTCCCTCCGGACGTGCTCCAGGTAATTCCAGCAAAATGGGTTCGCCGCCGGCGTCCCGGACGGTGTCGGTGGCGTCGGACGTGAGCACTCCTATACGCGGCATAGTCCCGAGCACGAAAGAGCCTAAGATCCCAGCTTGTCGAAGAGAAGCTGGCGCGCATGGCCACCGTCGGCCTGCCCGCGGGTCTCTTTCATGATCTGGCCGATCAGGAACCCCACCACCTTCTTGTCTCCGCCGCGCACCCGCTCGGCCTCCTCGGGGTTGGCGACGATGACCTTGTCTATCGTGCCGGATAGCTCATCGGAGCCCATCGCCCCGAGGCCCTCGCGCTCGACGACCCCCGCAGGAGAATCACCGCTCTCGAAGACCGAGGCGAGCACCTCTTTGGCGGCGGTGCGGGAGACATCGCCGTTCTCCACGAGCCCGATCAGCTCTATGAGGTGCTCCGGCGTCACCTTCGACTCATAGACCTCGAGCCCGGCGTCGTTAGCGAGTGCGCGCAGGTCGCCGGTGATCCAGTTGGCCGCCTGCTTCGGATCCACGCCATCGCCGGACGCGACTTCTTCGTAGTAAACAGCGAGTTCCCGCTCGGCGGTCAGCACCCCCGCGTCGTACTCCGATAGGCCGTACTGCTCCACGAAGCGGGCGCGGCGGGCGTCCGGAAGCTCCGGCATTTGGCCCCTTATATCCTCGACCCACGCTTCTGAGAGTTCCAGCGGGAGCAGGTCCGGCTCGGGGAAGTAGCGGTAGTCGTGGGCGAACTCCTTGCTGCGGAGCTCGTGAACCTCGTCGGTCTCCGGGTCGTAGTGGAGCGTCGACTGCTCCACCCGGCCGCCGCCTTCCAGGATCTCCTGCTGGCGCTCCAGCTCGCGTGCGAGGCCCCGCTCCACGAACCGGAAAGAGTTCATGTTCTTGAGCTCCGTCTTGGTGCCGAAAGAGCCGTCAGGTTTGCGAATAGAGACGTTCGCGTCGCAGCGGAGCTGTCCCTTCTCCATGTCCGCCTCAGAGACACCGATGGCCCGCAGGATGGCCTTGAGCCGGTTGGCGGTGGCACGAGCCGCTTCCGGCGAGGGGATATCCGGTTCGGTGACGATCTCCATCAGGGGTGTGCCGCCCCGGTTGAAGTCTATGAGAGAGCCGACAGAGCCGTGCATACGGCCGGAGGCGCCGACGTGGATGTTCTTGGCCGCGTCCTCTTCGAGATGGAGGCGCGTGATCCCGACGCGCACGTTTCCCTCGGAGGTCGGGACTTCGATGTAGCCGCCGGTGCAGATCGGCTCGTCGTACTGGGAGATCTGGTAACCCTTCGGCAGGTCCGGATAGAAGTAGTTCTTGCGCGCAAAAACAGCCCTCGGCGAAACCTCGCAGTTGAGCGCCATCCCGGCCATCACTCCTAGCTCCATCGCCTTCGCGTTTGCGACCGGCAGTGCCCCCGGATGGCCGAGGCAGACCGGGCAGGTGTGAGTGTTCGGCTCGTTGCCGTAGGTCACGCGGCAGCCGCAGAACATCTTGGTCGTGGTCGCTAGATGAACGTGGAACTCAAGCCCGATGACCGCCTTGTATGTTCTCTTCTCTCTTACTTCCAAGTGAATGGCACCTCTCGCGCTTTTCCTCGGACGACTCTACAGCGAGTAATTCTAGCACCGTCCGGTTTCATCGCCGATGCTAGAATCATCCACAATAAGTTGTGGTGAGAGGAGGATGCAGCATCTCGGAGAACGAACATCCGCTGCTCGTGGTCCTCCGGGGACCGAGCTTCGGCGACGTTTACACCCTGAACGGAGAAACTCTAGTCCTCGGCAGCGACCCTTTCCGGGCAGACGTGGTGGTTCGGGACATGGAGGTCGAGCCGCGTCAGGGCAAGATCTCACGGGGAGCCGAAGGTTACACGCTTCGGGACCTCGGCACCGGCGATGCCATCACGATAAACGACGAAGTCCTCGATGACGCGAGGCCCTTGAGCTGTGGAGACCGCATCCACGTCGGCGGCAGCGTGTTGGAGTACATAGAACACGACACCGTAAGGAAACAGTTTCACAAGAAGATACAGCGGCTCATCAACGAAGACTACCTGACCGGCCTCCTCGCCAAGAACCGCTTCGACGAGAAGTTCGACCAGACCCTGGAAGCTTCCCGCGAGAGGAACCTGCCCCTCAGCATCCTGATGGCCGACATAGACAACCTCAAGAGCATAAACGACTCTCACGGTCATCTTCTGGGCGAGTTCACCGTCGGTCAGATCGGCCACATCATAAAAGAGTGTTACACCTCGGGTGAACGCTACGCCACGCGTTTTGGGGGCGACGAGTACGAGGTCCTACTACCCGGCATGAGCAAGGAAGAGGCGCTCGTTGCGGCGGAGCGGATCCGCCGCCGCGTAGAGGAGTACTCCTTCGAGCGCGACGGCCTCTATGCCAACCCAACCCTCTCCCTCGGGGCCGCAACCTATCCGGAAGACGGCGCGACTGCGGATGCCCTTACCGGCGCCGCCGACAAAGCCCTCTACCGCGCCAAAAACCACGGTGGCAACACGGTCAGCGAATAACCTCGTCTCCCGTCCGCCTCCGCAGCAGCCGCCGGTAGAAGCCGAGGCTGAAGAGGAAAGGCACGAAGTAATATACGATCCGGAACAGGATGGCCGCCAACACCGCATGCCCGAAGGAGACCCCGAGTAGCGCGAAGACCGCCGCCATGGAGCCTTCCTGAACGCCCAGGCCGCCTGGGACCATCGAGAGCAAGCCGGCCACTACGCCTATCGTGAACCCCGTGAGGAGCACCCCGACTCCTACAGGTGTTCCGAGGGCGCCGAAGCAGAACCCGAGGGTTCCGACGCTGAAGGCCCAGTCGGCGGCCACGAGCGCCAGTAGCAAGGCAAGGACCTCCGGGCGGTTCCGGATTCCCGTCACCCCGTAAGCCAGCGCGGATTCCAGGTCTTTTAACTGGGGAGTGGCGTCGCGGCGGGCCACGAGGCGCCACGCTCTTCCGACCAGGCGCAGCGTCAGGTTCCTCACGCCGCCGATGAAGATCACCAGGGCGGCGAAGACAACCAGTATGAAGAGCACGCCGGTCGTGAGCCCGAGGCCGACGAACACGCTCCGGGGCAAGGGATGGTTCAGGATCAGGTAGACGAAGCCGACGGGGATCAGGACGAGCAGGATCAGGTTGTTGAGCGCGGAATGGAACAGAGAGGCGGCGAGAATGTCCCGAACGGGAAGCCCGCGGCGTTTGAAAAACAGCATCCTGATGGAGAAACCAGCGGTACCGGCGGAGGCCATGAGATAATCCAGGGCGTAGGAGACAAAGCCCACGTAGAAGAGATCTTTCGGGCTCATCTGGACACCGAAAACCCCGCTCGAGATCGCGAACGAGATGCTCAGGCACGCATACGATACGGCTGTCAACAGCAGCACAACAGGCAGCAGCCTCCAGTCGGCCTGCGCCAGAACCTTATAAATTTCTCCCCAACTCGATACGACTACGATCACGCCCAGAAGCGCCAGTAGCGCGATGGCTAAAGTCAGTGCGCCTTCCCGGCGCCTCCTGGGATGTTCCATCTTCTACTCTTCCGTGACCCTGGTCAGGGCGATGCCAATCTTCGCCAGGGCCGGCGGGCCGCCGGCGTATACCAGGAAACGCTTCTCCCAGTCCGGTTCGAACTTGGCCTTGTAGTTCTTGAGCCCTTTGTATGAGAAGAAACGGGTGAGACGTTCGGAGATCTGATTTAGCGTCCGCTCTTGCAGAGAGGCGCCGGGCCGCTCACCCACCCCGCTGAGCGGGGCGAGTCCAAGATCGAAGCTCCTATACCCCTCTTCCTCCAGGGACAGAAGCACCGCGATAAACAGGTAGTCCATGACACCGTTCGGGATCTCGATCCGGTGCCTCATCAGGTCTATGGTAGCTTCTCCTTCCCGGTAGGAAGGTATCTGGTTGACGAAGGCCAGCGCCCGGCCCTCCACCGGCTCGCGTACGACGAAGAGCGTGGTCTCGCCCACGTAATCCCGCTTGAAGGAGCCTATGGTAAAACCGCGTTCGCGCCGTCCGGGAAGTGAGAGCCACTCGTCGGAGATTGCCTCCACTTCATCCAAAAGCTCGCGGGAGTGCGGCGGTTCGTACCGGATCACGCGGTAGCCCTCTCTCTCCTCGAACTTGCGTCTTATGTAACGGAACCACTTCCGCTTCGCCGTCTTCGAGTGGAAGTGGTCCAGGTCCAGTATGGCCTCCTCGCCAACCATAAGCTCTTGCATCCCTAGCCGGTGATACATCGGGAGCAAGTCCGGCAAGACCTCGTGGAAAGCTACCCCCCAACCGTTGTCGGAGCAGAAACGCAAGAATCCCAGGGTTGTATCCTCGAGATCCTGTTCGGGCCCGACGGGGTCGCCCAGCGCGAACGCGACCCCCCCGGCCACCCGATAGGCGACGAAGGATCGGCGATCTTCCGAGAAGAAGTAAGATTTATCCGGCCAGAGCTTGAAGAAGTCGAGGGAAGAGGTCCCGTGCTTCTGCAAGATGCTCCGCGCCTCCTGGCGTTCTTGGGGCAAGGTTCGAAGCCTGTACGCCAGGGGGCGGAAGAGGCTGTAGAGGGCGAAGCCTCCGGTCACGAGGCCGGTCCAACCCAGAGAGTCCAGAAACCAGTCGGCCTGGGGAGTGTAGGGGATCAAATTCCCGTTGCCCATGAGCGTGTAGGCCCTCAAGGTCATGACGAAAGACTCGACCAGGTGGAAGTTCGTTCCGAGGTCGCGCTTGTCCAGTAGCCAGAAGCCTAAAGTTCCGTAGGCCAAGGCGAGCAGGACGCTCGCGGCCAGCACCCCGAGGCCCCGTGCGATGCTCCGAGGCTCGCTGCGGACCGTAAACCTCTTCCGGAACAGGGTCAGAAGAACGAGGATCAGAACGGGACCCAGGGTCGTGTACCAGGGCACTTGGTGACGGTCTATCTCTTGAGGTAACCGATCGTAGACGAGGTCGTGGACCGCGTCACTAGACACTACCACTATGGAGCTCGCCACCGCGAGCCACCACGCCATCCGCTTGCGCCGCAGAAGGTTCAGGGAGAGGTAGATCAGGGCGAACCCGAAGAGCAGGCTCAGGGACCTGTTCCAGTAGTGCAGCCCGAACGGCAACAGCCCCGACAGCCCGGCCCGGTCCGGTATCCTGACCGCCTGGACCCACAGGACTTCCAAAAGCCCGTTGATAAACGCCACGCCCGCAACAAGCCGCACGGGCCAGTCCGACTCCGCGACATCTCTTCTCGAAGATTTCTTGGAGAGAGAAGGAGCTTTACTCCGTATCCTGGGGATTAGCTTTATATCAGCCGAGACCCCCTCCTTGCTTGCCCATTAGCTTTCGCTACCTCCTGGAGATCGCTATTCGAGATGTGCGCTGGCGAATATAAAGAATCCGGACAGATGTTTCCCCCACAGAGACCACGCGTGCTTTCCCGGATAAGTGTGGAACTCGTGGGTGACGTGGAGGCTGCTCAACTGTCCGGCGAACTGTTTTTCAGATTCCAGGAAATCTTTATCCTGCTCTCCCACAAAGAGGTAGAACGCCGGCATCTTGCCCCGTAGATTCGGCAAGTACAGAGCGGGGCTGTTCTCCTGGATCAACATCCGCGTATCGTTACTATCCAGCTGTTTGGCGTCTTCGGGGAACATCTTGAAGTATCCGGAGAAACTGCCTATCACCCCAAACTCAGCACGGTTCTTTAGACCCAGGTTCGCGGCCCCGAACCCCCCCTCTGAGAGCCCTGCTATCCCACGCCCATCGGCCCCCTTGATCGTCCTGTA
>JBBPZK010000137.1:0-9203 GCA_038199155.1 Rubrobacterales bacterium
ACGCTGCTCGCGCCCGCGGAGATCACAGCTCGCAGGTCTTCGAGCGTCCGTATCCCGCCGCCCACCTGCACCTGAACGTGGATGGCGGAGGCGATCCGCCGGATGAGATCCAACTGCGCCGGTCGACCTTCTTTCGCCCCGTCTAGGTCCACGATGTGGATCGCCCGCGCCCCGCGACGCTCCCACTCGCGGGCGCGCCCCACCGGGTCGGCGTCGTACTCCTTGGAGCGTCCGAAGTCACCCTGCTTGAGGCGAACGCACTTGCCGCCACGCAGGTCTATGGCCGGAAAAACGGTGAAGCCCGTCACAGGCTCCGCGCCCAGGAGAGGAAGTTCTGGTAGAGAGCGAGCCCCGCGCGGCTGCTCTTCTCCGGGTGGAACTGGACGGCGACGAGGTTCTCACGTCCGGCCGCCGCGCAGAAAGAGCCACCGTAGTCTGCGGTCCCGAGCAAGTCTCGCGGCTCCGACGGGTCCGGGTGGTAGGAGTGTACGAAGTAGAAAGCCTCGCCGTCCAACCCATCGAGCACCGGATGCTCGCGTGTGACGGAGAGCTGGTTCCAGCCCATGTGAGGCACCTTAAGGCCGCCGGCCTCGAACCGGCGCACCGTCCCCGGCAGGATGCCTATCCCCTGTGCTTTTGGCGACTCCTCCGAACCCTCGAAGAGCACTTGCAATCCGACGCAGACCCCGAGAAACGGCTTGCCGGCGTCGTATATTTCCCGGCAAGAGTCGTCCATCCCACGCTCGCGCAGCTTCTCCATGCAGTCCCCGAAAGCCCCGACGCCCGGCAGCACCACGGCGTCCGCCGCCGCTAGTCGTTCCGGGTCTGGCGTGAGGTCCACCCGCGCCCCGACCTTCTCAAGCGCCCGCGTCACAGAGAGAGTATTGCCAGCGTCGTAGTCAACCACGGCGACGTTCAGGGCTTCAGTCATTCGACATCGGTCCTTTAGAGTTTGTCGGCAACACTTCAAATCGCGCTAGTTCTCTGCGGAGCTTGTCGGGGTCTTTGAACTTTATGGTGGTAAAGCCCAAGTCTTCGGCGGCGAGAATATTAGGGTGTGAGTCGTCTACGAATACGGTCGTGGCGGGGTTCAGGCCGGTTCGGGAGATCAGGACGTCGTAGATCTCTCTGTCCGGCTTGATCATTTGCTCCTCTCCTGACACAATGATATCGTCGAACCACTCCAAAAAATCGTACTGCCGCCGGGCTAGCGGGAAAACTTCGGCAGACCAGTTCGTCAAGGCATACAGCGGGAGACCCGTACCACTCACTTCCCGGAGGACTTCGACGCTTCCAGAGATAGGGCCGCCGAACATCTCGTCCCAGCGCCCGTAGTAAGCTTCGATCTCCCTCTCGTGTTGCGGATATTGGGATAGCAGGAGCGCGGTAGCGTCCTCGATCTTACGTCCCCGGTCCTGCTCGATGTGCCACTCGGACGTAGTTACCGTCGCCAGAAAGTCTTCCATCTCCCCTTCGTCAGCGAAGACCTTACGATATAGATAGCGGGGATTCCAGTCGATCAAAACGCCCCCGAGGTCGAACACGACCGCCTCCACACTGTCGCCGGGAGCAGCCAAGTTAGTCGATCACCCCTTTCGTGGAGGCGCTGCCGGATTGACGCGGTGCGGCGGCTTTCCTGATCGCGAGAGCCATCGCTTTTACGCCGGACTCGACCTTGTGGTGGGCATTAGTCCCGTAGTGACAATTGAGGTGTAGCGTGAAGCGACCGTACTGGGTAAAAGCCCGCAGGAACTCCTCGAAAAGCTCCACGTCGAACGTCCCGACCTTCTCGGGCATCCCCGGGAGGTTGCAGGTGAGGTGAGAGCGGCCCCCGAGATCTACAACGACGGTCGAAAGAGCTTCTATAAGCGGTGCGCTTGCGTCGGCGAAGCGAACCAGTTCCGAGCGGTCGCCGAGTGCCTCGTCGAAGGCGCGACCGAGCACGAGCCCCGTATCCTCGACCGTGTGGTGGTCGTCCACCCAGGTATCACCCTTCGCCTCCACCGTGAGGTCCATGCCGGAATGGTGGGCGAGGAGATGCAGGATATGATCCAAGAACCCTACGCCCGTGGCGACTTCCGCCTTTCCTTCACCGTCGAGCCCGAGGCTCACCCGGACGAAAGTCTCACCTGTTTTACGTTCGGCGTTGCCACTGCGTGTCATGGTGTCTTCTCCAGGTAGATCAAAGGTCTTTTACGAAATGGTAGCTGCTGATCTTCATGCCTTCACGGAAATAGAACCCGTGCGCCCGGTAACGCTGTACGCCCGAATCCAGCTGTAGCTTCCCGCAACCGCTTCTCTTGGCTTCTTCGACGAGCCAGTCCATCACCTGCCTGCCATAGCTGCCCGAACGAGCCCTCTCATCCGCGACGAGGTCGTCCACATAGAGGACTTTGCCGTATGCCAGCAACTCTTGAACCCTGAAACCCGCCACACACTTCACCTCTCCACCATCGAAAGCGGCGACCAGCCGATAACCGTCCGAACGCCTCATCCTCCCGACGGCGCCAATGTATTCTTCTTCGGAGAGATGTGTCCTGAGCTGGCGCATCGTCCCGAAAGCGGCCTTTGTCTCCTGCTCGGAGAAGAGTTCCTTAATCTCCACCGGAACCTGACTTCCCGGTCCTTACCCCGACGCTGCGGGCGTGGTTCTCAAAGCCTTCGAGGCGGGCGAGACGCTCGACGTGAGGGCCAATGTCTCGCAACGCTTCCTGTGTAAAGTGGATGTAGTTGGTGCGGGCGGTGAAGTCGTGCGTACCCAGGGCGGAGGCCCATGCGGCCGTCCCTCCGGTCGGCAGAGCGTGTGAAGGTCCGGCGGCGTAGTCACCGAGGGCGACCGGACTCCAGTCACCGATGGCGACCATTCCGACCTCGCGGAGGTCGTTCAGGACAGCTTCGTGGTCTTCGGAGATGACGTGCGCGTGCTCCGGAGCGTAGAGATTCGAGAGTTCGGCGGCGTGGGCCAGGTCCCGCACCCGTACCAGGGTTATAAGCTCGGACGGCTCGCCGGAGATGAGAGGTTCGACCTCTTCTATAAGAGGCTCGCTCGGCGAAAGCAGGACCGCCGAAGCGCCGGAGAGATGCTCTGCCTGGGCCATCAGGTCGTAGGCGACCCTCTCTGGGAAGGCTCCGGCGTCCGCGATGACGACCACCTCGCTCGGACCCTGCGGCGCGTCGATGCCGACCGTGCCGAACACTTCCAGCTTGGCGGCGGTAACGTAGTCGTTTCCGGGACCAACGATCTTGTTGACCGCCGTAACACTCTCCGTGCCGTGAGCCATCGCGGCGACCGCCTGTGCCCCGCCTGCGGCGTATACCTCATCCAGCTCGAGAAGCCCGGCGACACCGAGGACCCAACGGCTGACCCGGCCGTCCCTTCCCGGCGGTGAGCAGACACAGATGCCATCCACCCCGGCCACCTGGGCGGGTACAGCGGCCATGATGAGAGTGCTCGGGTACCCGACGCGGCCTCCGGGAGCGTAGATGCCGGCCCGCCGGAGAGGACGTATGCGCTGCCCGGTAGTCGCCCCGTTCCGGCTCATCTCCCAAGAGCGGTCTATTTCCCTCTTGTGGAAGGCCCGCACGTTTTCGATCGCCACCCCGAAGGATTCCTCGATCTCGGTCGGCAACGCTTCCCGCGCGGCCCGTATCTCCTCTACGGGAACCCGTATAGGCTCCGGCCGGACACCGTCGAAACGCTCTGTACAGTCCAGAAGCGCAGCGTCGCCCCCGTAGCGAACGCTTTCGACGATGTTTCGGGCCGCGTCCCGGACCTCTGGAGATAGGAAACCGCCTGGACGCCGGAGCCCGGCGACGAACTCTTCGGAGGGCGTGCCGCGGGCGTCGAGCCTCTTAACCACTCTGGATCACTGATTCTTGCATAGCGTCTACCAGGGTTATGACTTCCCGGTTTCGTAGCCGGTAGGAGCCGCGGTTGGCTATGACACGGGCGGTCGAGGTGGAGATCTCATCCAGGACCTTCAGGTCGTTCTCGCGCAGCGTCGTTCCGGTTGCGGTCAGGTCCACGATACACTCGGCGAGCCCGACGAGCGGCGCGAGCTCGACGGAGCCGTGGAGAGTGATGATCTCCGCCTGGCGTCCCATTCTCTCGAAGTAGCGGCGGGCCGTCCGGGGGAACTTGGTGCCGACCCGCACTACCTCGGCGTGAGATATTGCCTGGCGCACGTCTTTGGCGCTCTCCTCCGGGGCGGCGAGGATCATGCGGCACCAGCCGGTCCCGAGGTCTTTTAGTTCCACGACGTTCGGCTCTTGCTCTTCGAGCACGTCCTTGCCAACGATACCGAGGTCCGCAGCCCCGTGCTCGACAAAGACCGGGACATCCGATGGACGGCTGATGATCAAATCAGTATTCTCGACCCGGTAGATCAAACGCCGGTCATCCCCCCGCAACTCCTCGACCGCCAACCCCGCCCCACCGAGCGCCCTGAGCGCATCCGCGAAGATGGCCCCTTTCGGCACCGCTATCCGAAGCCGGCTCAAGAGAGGACCCTCTTTGCCACGGCTTCCGGCGTGAGCGACTCGAACTCGATGCTCCCGGTCTCTGCTTCTACCCGAGCGAGGTCGAGACCAACGGAAGCGAGACGGCAGATCCAAGCGGCCCCCACCGATCGAGCATACTCTTCCACCTTCTCGGTTGAGACGTCGGCGGCCAACTGTAGCACCGGGACGCTGAGTCCCCGCAACCGCGCCGCTTCCCGGCTGGCATCGACGGAGTCACCGGCCAGAACGACCAGCGGCGGGGGTTCTTCTTGCGGAAGGACGGTGAGGAGGCGTTCGAGAGAGATGGCGAATCCCGTTGCGGGTAGAGGCTCGCCGAAGCGGCGGAGCAGGTTGTCGTAGCGACCGCCGTTTGCGAGGGTGAAGCCGAGTTTCGGGGAGTAGGCTTCGTAGACCGCCCCGGTGTAATAGTTGCGGCGCCCGATCAACCCGAGGTCCAAAATGACCGCCTCAGAGCAACCATGCGCTTCGAGGTGGGCGAGTATCTCCTGCAGGTTATCGAGCGCCGCCGCTGCCTCGTCCCCGATGGCGTAACCGGCTGCTTCTTCCAGGATGGAGTCGTCCGTGGCCGGCCCGACTAAGCGTGGGATGGCCCGCGCTCCTTCGGCGACCTCGTCCGGCAGCCCTCCGGTGAGGGCACCGACGCCGACCAGATCCTTGGCGGCGAGGGCTTCCAGGATCTCCGCCCCGTTATCGGGTGCGGCGTGCCGGAGGTAGCCCTCGTAGAAGGCAGTCTGGCCGAGCACGACGTTGAAGTCTCGTCCGGCTTCGAGCCCGAGCGACTCGAATACTCCGACGAGCAAGGCGATGGTCCCGGCGTCCTCCGCGGGGCTCGTGGATCCGACGACTTCGACTCCGGCCTGGTGGAACTCAGCGCTCTGGCCGTGGCCGACGCTCGCCCGACGGTAGACCGGCAGGCTGTAGGAGAGCTTGTACGGCGGCGGGCTGTTCTGGAGGCGCTGGGCCACGAGGCGGGCTATCGGGGTGGTCATCTCCGGGCGCAAGAGGAGCATCTGGTTGTCCGGGTCAAAGAGCTTGAAGGAAGCGTCGCGGAGCCTCGGCTCTTCGATGACTTCAGAGTACTCGAAGGCAGGCGTGACGACCTCCCGGAACCCGAAAGTCCGGAAGCGCTCCCTTACGCGGCTCTGCACGTCAACGAGCCGGTCGGACTCAGGGGGCAGGATATCCCGCGTCCCCGGCGTCGTCGCGAACTTCCTCGGTGTTCTAAGGTCTACGGGATCCATAGAGAAACTATCTTAACCGATAAGTTACTGGTAGTTTACGACGGAGGGCGCGGGCTTGAGCTTTAGGACGGTCTTAGGCTGAAGAAGCGGGATGTCCTGTGTGTAGAAGAGCTTGAAGCCTCCGTACTGCGGCGCTTCGTTCGTGACAAGCTGCCTGTATTTAGAGATCTTATTGGCCGGAGAGCCGAAGCCGTCGGCGTTCAAGACCATCTCTACGTGGGGCGTCGGTTGGAGTTGACCCTTATTCGTGACTATGCCCTCGGCGAACTGATGAATTAAGAGCACTTTGTCCGGGATCTTCTCTTTCTCTACCAGCTTCGTGAGTGTCTCCGAGGCGCCCATGATCTCCGAGGCGTCCACACTACCGAGGTTCACCCCCGGCACCTGCCCCGGCCCGACGGAATACTCGGTGTCTATAGCCAGATGGACGTAGGGGAGCTTGAGGAAAGGCGTTAGGACTTTTATCTCCTGAGCCACGCTTGCCGTACCAAGTTGAACGTCGAGTAGGAGCAGACAACCATTATCTTTCGCGAGCTTGGCGTAGCGTTCGATCACATTCCGGGGCATCTGGAGGATATATTGTCCGCCGGGTCCGGGCGTGCGCTGGGCGACAGAGGCGATCAACTCTATAGTCGGAATGGCCGGGTGTCTCGGGTCAGCCGCCGAATAAACCGCCGTCTGCTTCTTGAGCCGGCTGACCATCTCTTTCATGCTGTACTGGCCGAGCACGCCCATAGCCGGCGAGAGCGGCGTCCCGTAAAAAGTGACCATCCTATTGTGCTTCAGCGGCCCGCTCGTCTTATCCACGGCCCCCGCGACCAGCATGCTCCCCGGAGAGATCACCGGAGCCGTACCGCCCCCGGTGGTGGATGAGGTCGTCCCGGCAGTCGTGGTAGAAGGCATAATAGCCCCGGCCGGAGGAGCGATGGCTTTGTAAGGAAGCTTCTCCTTGACGCGCTTTTTCGCCTCTTTCTTACCCGCACTCTTCCCCGAATTCTGGGCGGAGGCAGAAGACTTCTCGGACAGTGAGATCCCACCGTCCGAGCGGTTCGCCGCGCAGCCCCGGATCAACAGAAACGCCAGAACAACCAGGACCACCAGCGCCACGACACCAAGGATCCTTCGTTGCCGGTAACGTCTCCTGCGCCCCCTCGCATAAGAGCTACCGCTCACCAGCGACCATCCTCCAGCACCTTCCCACCAACCGTCTCCTCCCTAAAGTCTCGTAGCAAAACCCGGCCTCGTATTAAATACTCGCAGCCACTACTATTCAAAGACAACAACGCGTCTTTCATCGACCAGGATACATCCTCTACAACGCCCCCGGACACACTTCATCTCCCGGCCAGGCCTGACGAGGTAGACGTAGTGGTCTCGACGCCCCTCTCGCGCCCGATGACGAGATTCCACGTCAATGCACCACGCTAGCGCATCTTACCGAGCAGCATGGGCATTCCGTAGCGCGGCCTGAGTGTGAAGCTCGGCTCCATCTCGACCGTGTGGCCTGGGACGAGCGAGAGCTCGAAGCGCCGGGCGACCATCGCGACGACGAGGGTGGCTTCCAGGGTCGCGAAGTTTACGCCGATGCACCGCCTGGGGCCGCCTCCAAACGGGAAGTAGGCGTACTTGGGCCGTCCTTCCGACCTCTCGGATGTGAATCTTTCGGGGTCAAAGCGCTCCGGGTTGTCCCAGAGGTTCGGGTGGCGGTGGGTGATGTAGGAGCTGATGATCAACCTGGAGGCTTTCGGAATTGGATAACCTCCGATCTCATCGTACTCACGAGCCAACCGCGCCAGCCCCCAGACCGGCGGATAGAGTCGCATGGACTCCTGGATGAACCGTCCCGTGTACCCCAGGCGCGGCAAATCATCGTAGTCGGGATCGCGGTTTCCGAGCACGGTTTCGAGCTCTTCGCGAAGCCTCGCTGCCTCCTCCGGGTTTCTGTCCATCAGGTAGAAGGTCCACGTCAGCGCCCTGGCGGTCGTCTCGTAGCCGGCGGAGAGGACCGTTATTACTTCGTCACGCAGTTGCTTTCGACCCATTCCTTCTCCCTTCTCTTCGTCGCGGGCTTCGAGGAGCATCCCGAGCAGGTCGTCTTTCTCCTCGCCGCTCCTCAAGCGACCGTCTATAAGCCCGTAGACTATTCGGTCGAGGGTCCGGATGGCGGCGAGGTGGCGGCGGTTTGCCGGTGTCGGGACGCCGAACGGAAGCGCCACGAACCTCCCGACGCGTGAGAAACCGTCCTGTAGGGCGAACTCCAGCGCCTTACCGACCCCTTCAGCCTCACCGCCGAGGTCGGTCGAGAAGAGCGTGCGGCCTACTATCCCGAGCGTCAGCCGCGACATCTCGGAGGAGATTTCGAGTGGCTCGCCGGGTCTTCTCGCGAGATGCTCCTCCCACCTGTCTAGCATCTCCGTGGTTGTGGCGGTCATGGTTTCGGCCATCCGGCGCAGACGGTCGCGGTGGAAGGCGGGTTGGGCGAAGCGGCGCTGGCGACGCCAGAACTCGCCCTCGCTGGTCAGGAGGCCCCGGCCGGTGAGTGGTTCTATGTGCAGGTAGCCGTCCTTCTTGTAGGCGGTCGGGGTTTTTTGGAGTAGATGGAGTACGTGTTCGGGGTTGAAGAGCAGGTAGATCCTAAACTGGGCGAACCGCGTCCGAACGAAGTCCCCGTGTGACTTGCGGGCGGCCTCCATCGTCCCGAGCGGGTCGCTACGGAAGTCGAGCGCCGTACCGAAGACCGGGTGGCCCGGCAGGTAAGGCGGGGCGTCGGTGTTTCTTTTGTTCGAGAGGCGGGTCACACCCCGGATTCTACTCGCGGCTCCGTATCTGGGTTACCGCCGGGCGGAAAAAGAGGTCGAGGACCCAGTCCACGGCGATGCGGGCCTGGTTCTGGGGGCTGTCAGTCTTGTACAGATACGTGAGCCGCCAGAAGAAAGACGCGAGCCGGCCGCTGAACTTCACGCCCAGCACGTCGTTGACGGCGAACTGCCCCCCTAGCTCCACGAGTTGCCCCAGGGTCTTGTACTCGAAGGGAGACGGCTCTCCCCCCTCGATCACCGCCACCACGTTCTTCGCAACGGCCTCACCCTCCTGCACGGCGGCCTGGGCGTTGGGTGGCACGGCCTCTCCATCCTCATCCACGTTTGCCGCGCAATCACCGATGCCCCACACGTTATCGTGGCCTTGCACGCGCATCATGGCGTCCACGGTGAGACCTTTCCGCTCGTCGTGGGGGAGGCCGAGCTTCTCTAGCGACTCGCTCGCCCGCGCGCCAGCCGTCCAGATGACATTCTCCGTTTCTATCTCCCGTCCGTCGCCCAGGACCACTTTCTCGCCCGTCATCTCTTTGGCAGTGACGCCGTTGTAGACCTCTATCTGTAGTTCGGCGAGTTTCCTGCGGGCCGCCTTCCGGAGGGCCGGGTCCAGCTCGCGCAGGATCTG
>JBBPZK010000138.1:0-2924 GCA_038199155.1 Rubrobacterales bacterium
AAGATGATCGTGGCGATGAGCCGTGACGTGCGGGTCATTATCATCAAGCTGGCCGACCGCCTGCACAACATGAGGACGCTCGCTTACTTAAAGCGAGAGACGCAGCTAAAGAAGGCGACGGAGACGCTTGAGATCTACGCCCCGTTGGCCCACCGGCTCGGTATCTACTCGGTGACGTGGGAGCTCGAAGACCTTTCTTTCGCCACGCTTCATCCTCGCCGCTACGAGGAGATAACGCGACTGGTGGCGGCCAGGAGGGACGACCGGGAAGAGTTCATCAGCAAGACCGGAGAGGAGTTGGTCCGGGACCTCAAGGAGGCCGGCATAGAAGCCGACGTCCGGGGGAGGGTCAAGCACTTTTACTCTATCTACGACAAGATGGTCCGGCGAAACAAGGAATTCAATGAGATCTACGACCTTGCTGGCCTGCGGGTGGTCGTGGATTCCCTGCGCGATTGTTACGGGGCTCTCGGTGTGATCCACTCTGTCTGGAAACCTATTCCGGGCCGTTTCAAAGATTACATCGCGATGCCGAAGTTCAACATGTACCAGTCGCTCCATACCACGGTTATGTCGGGTGAGGGGAAGCTCCTGGAGATCCAGATACGGACCAGGGAGATGAACCTGACCGCCGAGTACGGTATCGCCGCCCACTGGATGTACAAGCACGGCTTGAGCAACGGGCAGGTTGACCGCCTCACCTGGCTCAAGAGTATGATGGAGTGGCAGAAGGAGACGACCGACTCTAGCGAGTTCATGGAGTCTTTGAAGGGCGAACTTGTGGCCGACGAAGTCTACGTCTTCACGCCTAAGGGGGACGTGGTGAGCCTTCCTTCCGGCGCGACGCCCATAGACTTTGCCTATCATGTCCATACGGAGGTCGGGCACCGGACCGTTGGGGCGCGGGTCAACGGCCGGATAGTACCGCTCGACTCGGAGTTGATCTCCGGGGACCGGGTGGAGATATTGACTGGAAAGACAGCAGGCCCGAGCCGGGATTGGCTCTCAGTCGTTCAGAGTGGGCGTGCCCGAAATAAAATCCACCAGTTCTTCAACAAGGCCGATCGTAAGGACAACCTGGCGCTCGGGCGGGATAAGGTGCAGGAAATCCTCAAAAAGCAACGAGTCGGGAAAGTGCCTTCTGCTGTGTGGGAGGAGATAGCCCGCGAGGTCAACTACCCGACCTCGGACGACATGCTGGCCGCCGTGGGCGGAGGCTTCGTGTCTGCCGAGAACGTGGCGAATCGGCTCGTCGAGCGGGTGCAGCCGCCGAAACCAAAAGAAGAGCGCGCGGAGCCGAGCAGGAGCCCGGCGCTCACGCCGCTGCCGCTCACGGATAGAAGCAACGAGAGCGAGGAGACCGGAGTTAGGGTCGTCGGTTCCAGTGGCATCCTCACCCGCCTGGCCCGCTGCTGCACGCCGATGCCCGGTGACGATACCGTTGGCTACGTCTCTCTGGGGCGCGGGGTCGTCGTACACGCCAGTGGCTGCGCCAACGCGCGGGCGCTCAAAACGCGAGACCCGGAGCGCTTCGTGGAGGTGGAGTGGGATGCGGGGCCGGGCAGGTTGTTCACCGTGGAGCTTCTGGTCGAGGCGCTGGACCGGATGCATCTCTTGAGCGACATAACCAGGACGATCTCCGACGCCGGGGTGAGCATAATCTCCGCGCGCGTTGACACCGTCGAGGAGAGGACCGCCCTCTCGCGGTTCGCCTTCCGGGCGGCGAGCGTGCCGCACGTCGAGGAAGTCATACGAAAAGTGCGTGGCATCCCGGACGTCTACGACGTGCAGCGGGTATCGCGCGACGGCACCCCGATAGAGCACTAGCCGAGATGCGACTATCGAGCGTGAACGTTGGGCAGGAGTGTGAGATCAAGAGTGCCAAAACGTCCGGGAAAACGGGTATTTACAAGCGTCCGGTGGACAGGCCGGTTTGGGTCTCCGCCGGCGGGTTGGCGGGAGATGAGGTCTCCGACACCGAGAACCACGGCGGCCCGGATCAAGCGGTCTACGTCTACGGCGTCCCGGATTACGCCTGGTGGTCGGAGACTCTGGGTCGTGAGTTGCCGCCCGGCACTTTCGGCGAGAACCTGACGATCACGGACCTGGAGAGCGCGGATTGTGCTATCGGAGATCGCCTGGAGATAGGACCAGTCGTCCTGGAGGTAACTGCCCCACGCATCCCCTGCGTTACCCTAGCCGCGCGCATGGAGGACCCGCTTTTCGTGAAGTGTTTCAGGCAGGCCGAGCGGCCGGGTTTGTACTGCCGCGTTATCCGGGAAGGCCAGGTGCGAATTGGCGACCGGGTATCGCTCGTCGGATACTCTGGCGAGAAGGTCCAGGCCGTCGAGTTGTTCCGCGACTTCTTCGAGCCGGACCCGAGCGAAAGGACTATTCGCCGCCACTTGGCTGCGCCCATAGCTATCCGTTCGAGGGTAGACAAAGAGAGACAACTGGGGGAAATCATGTCACGAAAAAGCAAGCAGTCATCCAGCCGTTCGCAAGAGAAAGTCTAGCCGCAGATGCCGGATATAGAGCAGATAAGCCTCGACTTTAGCGGCTTCGCGGTCAATGCCTACGTCATCCACGCCCCCGAGGCCGACCTGATCGTGGACGCAGGCGCGGAGCCGGAGAAGATTCTGGCCGCCCTCCGCTCTCCGGCAGCCGCCATCCTGATAACCCACGGTCACGCGGACCACATAAGCTCCCTGGACGGGATCCGGGACGCAACCGGCGCGCCTGTCTACATGCACCCGATAGACGCCGACAACGCGGGCATAGAAGACTACGAACCGCTGGAAGACGGGGAAGACTTGGTGCTCGCGGGAGAGCGGGTACACGTCCTCCATACTCCCGGTCACTCGCCGGGCTCCGTGACTTTCGTGATCGGTGGGGATCAAGTAGTGGGAGACCTGATCCTCCCT
>JBBPZK010000139.1:0-7181 GCA_038199155.1 Rubrobacterales bacterium
GATAGACGCTCTTTTCGAGGCGACGAGCGCCGTCACCGTAACGGGGTTGCAGGTCGTGGACCCCGCGACGGACTTCACCACCTTCGGCCAGGGGATAATCGCCTCGCTCATACAGGTCGGCGGGCTCGGGATCATGACGGTCACGACCACGGTGGCGCTGCTGCTCGGTCGCAAACTAGGGTTTCGCCAAGCGAGGACCGTTCAGCAGGAGATGGAGAGCCCCGGCTCTCCGAGGAGCATCCTGACGCTGCTCGGGCGCGTCGCGTTTTTCACGCTGGCGCTCGAAGCCATAGGCGCCGCGATACTCGCCGCGAGGTTCTATTTTAGTAGGTACGATCTCGCCACCTCTATAGGGTATGGCGTCTTTCACTCCATAAGCGCGTTCTGCAACGCGGGGTTCGATATCTTCAAACCTTCGCTGGGCTCACTCTACGGTGGAGATCTCACCGTCAACACCGTTTTTATAGTGCTGATCGTGCTCGGCGGACTAGGTTTCCCGGTGCTCGTCGACCTCTACTCCTATCCTCGGAAGAGACGTTTTACTCTTCACTCGAAGATCGTCCTGGTAACGTCGGCGGTGCTTATAGTGTTCGGGGCCGGCAGCGTAGCCGTGCTGGAATGGACCAACCCGGCCACGCTCGGGGGAGATTCGCTCGGTAAGAAGCTGCTGGAGTCTTTGTTTCAGGGGGTTACGCCCCGGACGGCTGGTTTCTCGACGCTAGACTATCCGGACATGCGTCACTCGACGTTGCTCTTGCAAATGGTGCTAATGTTCATCGGGACGGCGCCGGCTTCGACGGGAGGAGGCATCAAGGTGACAACCCTCGCCCTTATCTTCCTGATCTTCGTCGCCCAGGCCAGAGGGACGGAGGAGATCTCGGTTTTTCACCGTCGGATCCCAACCTCGCTGGTGGCGAAGACGCTCTCCGTATTCGCGCTGGCGTCTCTGCTGGTCATCTTCGGGACCGTCGTGCTCATAGCCACCGAGAACAAGGGACTGCTGCAGGCGGCATTCCACGTCACGTCCGCGCTCGGGACGGTCGGGTTGAGCCTCTTCTCATCCGCCAAGTTGACGGTGTCCGGCAAACTGCTGACCATATTCCTCATGTTCGCCGGTAGGCTTGGCCCTATTACCCTGATATTGGCCCTCAGCGAGCGGGCGCGCGTCCGCAATTACTCGTACCCGGAAGAGGAGATAGCGATAGGATGAGCAAGCAATTTCTGGTCGTCGGGCTCGGGCAACTCGGGAGCGTGGTAGCCGAAAATCTACAGTCTTTGGGCCACGAAGTCCTCGCAATAGACCACAGAAAAGAAGTCGTTCAGGCTCTCACGGACGACCTGCCGGACGTGGACCTCGTCACCGCCGACGCCACCGACGAAGACGTACTCAAGGAGCTCGGGGTGGATCAATTCGACGGGGCCGTAGTCACCATCGGGGGCAACGTCCAGGCGAGCACCCTCGTCACCCTCGCGCTCAAGGACATGGGATTGGAGACGGTCGTGTCACGGGCCGATAGTCTTATACACGCCAGGCTCCTCCGCAAAGTCGGGGCGGATCGGATAATAGAACCGGAGCGGGAGATAGGAGAGCAGGTCGCCCGCTCCGTCGTCGCGCCGGGCATCATGGGCTACGTGGACCTCGGGGAAGACGAGGCGTTGATAGAAGCCGAAGTCCCCGAGAAGTGGGTTGATAAGACGCTCGCCGACCTGCGCCTGGCCGACGAAGGACTTGCGGTGGTCGCGGTTCGGCGCGAGGGTGAAGGAGGACGCATTCCGAAGGGCGATACGAAGTTGGAGAAAGGCAACGTTATCGTGGTGGGAGGACCAAAAGACAAGCTCGACGAGATGGACCTGTTCCAGGAGTGATCTCCTCGAAGCGTGCCGCGAAGCTCAAGCAAAAGAAGCACCGCGAAGCCGAACGTCTCTTCCTGGCCGAAGGCGCCACCCTACTCGCCGAAGCGCCGGAACCGCCGCTCCATACCTTCGACGACCCGAAGTCGATCCGCAGCCTCTCTACCCTGACTACACCATCCGGTCCCGTTGGGATCTTCCCTTTCCTGGATGTGGAGGCGGAAGAATTGTTAGATCAGGCAGAGAGGATCGTACTTCTACACGGTGTCCAGGACCCAGGCAACGTCGGCACCATAATCCGGGCGGCCCATGCTTTCGGTGCCGGAGCCGCCCTCTCGACGGGATGCGCCGACCTCTACAATCCGAAGACCGTGCGAGCCACGATGGGTTCTATCTTCCACGCCAGCGTAGCCCGAGAACTCGATTCCATCGAATTCCTAAAGGTTGCGCGAGAGTGGGGATTTCACTCGTCCGCAGCCGTGCCGGATAGTGCGGGTGCCGGGTCGTATCCGGTGGGTGAGAAGCCGCTGGTGGTGATCGGGGCGGAGGGAAGTGGTCTGCCAGAAGGGGTCGTCGCGGCTTGCGAGAACCGGGTTACGATACCTTCGCTCGCGGCCTCGCTGAACGCGGCGATGGCGGCTTCTATCCTGCTCTACCAGGCGTATTCGCGTGTGCTACCATAGCTCACGATGACGACTTCCGGGCGCATAGAAGAGCTTAGAGACGAGGCCCTGCAGAAGGTCGCCTCGGCGAGTTCTACCGAAGAACTAGAAGAGGTCCGCGTAAGGTATCTCGGTCGCTCGGCGGAGCTCACGGAGATCAAGAAGAGCATCGGCTCTCTCCCCCCGGATGAACGCAAAGAGGTGGGAGGCGCGGCAAACAAGGCGTCTCGCGCCGTCGAAGCGGCTATCTCCGGGCGTCACGACGAGCTGGCCGCCGCCGAGCGCGAAGAACGTCTGCTCGCTGAAGCTGTTGACGTGACCCTTCCCGGCGTTCCGTATCCGAAGGGGCATCTGCATCCCACGAACCGGATCATCGACGAGGTCGTAGACTTCTTCGTGGGTCTTGGCTACCGGGTCGCGGAGGGGCCGGAGATCGAGACTGATTACTACAACTTCACCGCCCTCGGGATACCGATGGGACACCCGGCGCGCACCATGCAGGATACTTTCTTCGTGGACGAGGGGCTTGTGTTGCGAACCCAGACCTCGCCGATGCAGATCAGGACCATGCTTTCGCAAGAGCCGCCGGTCTACGTGGTATGTCCGGGAAGGACTTATCGACGCGATTCGGACCCTACGCACACGCCGATGTTCCACCAGATCGAAGGTCTTGCCGTGGACAAGGGGCTCACGCTTGCGCACCTCAAGGGAACTCTCGCGGCGATGGCCCGGACCATCTTTGGGGAGGATGTGGATATCCGTCTCCGTCCCAGTTACTTCCAGTTCACCGAGCCGAGCGTAGAGCTGGATATATCCTGCTTTGTGTGCGGAGGTTCGGACCCGAACTGCAAGGTCTGCAAGGGCGCGGGCTGGCTTGAGATGCTCGGGGCCGGTATGGTCGACCCGGCGGTGCTCGAAGAGGTCGGCTACGACCCGGAGGAGTACACGGGCTTCGCGTTCGGGATGGGACCCGACCGGATGGCGATGGTCAAGTACGGCATCCCGGACCTCCGCCTCTTCTTCGAGGGAGACTTGCGCTTCCTCCGTCAGTTTTAGTTTCGAGAAGGAGTTGGACCTTTGCGCGTTCCGTTGAGCTGGCTGCACGAATACGTGGACTTCGACCTGTCAGTCGATGAACTCGTCGACCTGTTTAGCCTCCGCAGCCAGGAGATAGACGGCGTCTACCGTCTTGGTGTCGCCGAGGGCGAGGTCGTGGTCGGAGAAGTGCTGGAGTTCGAGCCGCACCCGAACGCCGACCGGCTCTCCGTGGCGAAAGTGGACCTCGGTGGTCAGGTAGTCCAGATCGTGGCCGGCGCTCCGAACCCTTATCCGGGCGCCCGCGTCCCAATCGTGAGGCCCGGCAGCGTCATGGCAGACGGCACCAAGCTCAAGAAAGCGAAGCTTCGCGGCCTGGAGTCAGACGGCATGATGATGAGCGAGCGCGAGCTTGGCATTTCCAACGAACACGGCGGGATACTCCTTCTCGACGATTCTTATGAGATCGGGCATCCGGTCGAGGAATACTTCCCGGTGGGCGAGACCGTCATAGATATAGACGTAACCCCGAACCGCCCGGACTTGTGGGGTATGATCGGGGCCGCCCGCGAACTAGCTGCCATCTTCCAAACGGATTTCCGCATCCCCGAACCTTCCTTCGACACCGGCGGCGAGCCTAGCTCCGCTTACAGTCTTCGAGTGGAAACCGAAGACTTGTGCCCGCGCTATGATCTGCGGCGCGTATCGAATCAGTCGCCGGGCCGTGAGGCTCCTCTGGAGATGCGGCGTAGGATCTTCGCCGCCGGCATGCGCCCCGTAAACGCCATAGTGGACGCGACCAACTACGTGATGCTCGAAACGGGACAGCCGATCCACGCTTTCGACGCCCGGAAGGTGCGTGAGGGCATAGTCGTCCGTCGGGCGAACCCGAGCGAGAAGATCACGCTGCTAGACGGCTCAACCCGAACTCTCGACGAGGAGATGCTCGTTATCGCCGACGAAGAGCGCGGCTTGGTTATCGCCGGTGTTATGGGCGCCGAAGACGCAGAAGTAGACGACACAACCGTGGACGCGCTCATAGAGGTCGCCACCTTCGATGGCCGAAACATCCTCGAAACCTCCGCCCGGCTCGGGCTGCGCACCGACGCTTCGGGCCGCTTCGAGCGCGGCCTCGACCCGAACATGGCCGACTATGCAATGGACCGGGTTACCTCTTTGCTCTCTCAAAACCCCGGAGGAGAGGTAGCGGGAGACACCCTGAGCCACTACCCGGAGCCTGTATCTGCGTGGGAAGTGCCGCTGCGTCTGAAGCGGGCGGAGCTTCTATTGGGGATGCCGGTAGATACAGGCGAGGCTGCGGACAAGTTAGAGCGGCTGGGATGTGAGGTAAACGGAGACGAGGAAGAGTTGCGCGTTACCGTCCCGACCTTCCGCCGGGACTTGCGGCGCGAGGCCGACCTGATCGAAGAAGTCGGCCGTCTTATCGGCCTCGACCGCGTACCGGAGGAGATACCTGGTGTCTCGCTTCCCGGCGGCCTGACGCCGGAGCAACTAAAGGTACGGCGGATACGTCACACCCTGGCCGACCTCGGGTTCGCCGAAGCAATTACCTATCCATTCGGCCCGGACCGCTGGAACGCCACACCGGATAGCCAGGTGAGTAGAGAAGCCGCGGGAGACCTTCGTCTAAAGAATCCTTTGAGCGCTGAGGCCCGAAACCTGCGCTCGACCCTGTTGCCGGGGCTGCTGGATGCCGCCGCCCGTAACCGCTCGTTCGGCGAGCGAGGCGGCGCACTCTTTGAAATCGGACACGCTTTCGAGTCTCTCCAGGTCTCTTCAGATCTCAGAGACGAAGCGCTACGCTTCCGCCTGACCGGCGAAACGGATGCCCAGGACGTGGAGCAACTCATGGGCGTGCGAGAGATACAACGAGTCTCCGGTCTGCTGGCCGGCGTCACCCGTCCCGTTGGCTGGAACGCGCCCGCAGTGCGAGCCGGCTTCTTCGAGGCGAAGGGCGTTGTGGAGCGTCTGGTCCCTGGCGCAGTTTTCGAGGCCCGCGCGAACCCGAACCTCCATCCAGGTAGGTCCGCAACCGTTCTGGTTAACGGCTCCGAGGCCGGGTGGGTCGGGGAAGTTCATCCTGAGACCGTCGAGAGCTTCGACCTGGAAGGATGGACCGTCGCGGCCTTCGAGCTAGACGTGTCTCTGTGCGAGCCGGACCCCGTATCTTCCTTCGAGGCCTTCGCGAACGTCCCGGCGGTCGGACGCGATCTCGCCGTGGTCCTGGACCGGGAAGTGCCAGTCGGCAGCGTGCTCGCGGCCGTTCGAGCGCTGCGGAGCCAACTTCTGACCGGGACGCGCGTCTTCGATGTTTACGAGGGTTCTCAGGTGCCGGAGGGCAAGAAGAGCGTCGCCCTCGGTTTTACCTTCCAGGGAGAAGAGACTTTGACCGATGAAGTGGTAGGCGACGAGATAGCCCGAATTTCCTCCACGCTGGAAGACGAGTTCGGGGGGCAGGTCAGGGGGTCTTAGCGGCCTGCCACTCGGGCTTCACGAGGCTCATCAGGATGGCGTCGAAGTAGGTGCCGCCACGTTTTATGGCCTGCCGGAAGCGCCCTTCTTCTCGAAAGCCGAGCTTTTCGTAGGTGGCTATGGCGGCGTCGTTGAACTCGAAGACGCTCAGGGCGATGCGGTTCAGGCCGAGGTCTTCGAAGCCGTGGCGTAGTAGAAGTCCGATCGCCTCCTGCCCGTAGCCCTGGTCCCGGTCTTCCGTACTGCCGAGGATGACCGAGAGGTCCGCCGAAGCGTGAGTTTCGCTGATATTGGTCAGCGTGATCACACCTATAGGCCTGTCCTCGTCCCTGACGTGGATGGCGAACGAATCGTCGGCCTGGGATAGTTCCCGGTCGTCGAAGAGCTTCTTGACCGACCTCGAGCCCAGCGGAGCCGACGCCCAACTCGTGAGGTGCCATATCTCCTGGTCTCCGTACCACTCGCCGTACAGCGGGTAATTCGCCCGGTCGTGACGCCTCAGTTCCACCCTGTCTCCGACGAGTTTTCTCGAACCTTTGAATAGTCGCATCATCAGAATATACCCGTTCCGGAAAGTGCGTGCTATGTTAAAGTTCAGGCAGTATGAAAGTGATGCCGGATCGCATAGTCTCTTTGGGTTTTGGAAAGTTCGTGAGGGCGGACAGGATAGTCGCGCTCGTCCCGATAGAAGAGGATCGAGGCAGCGGTCACCGGACGCTCGTCTACGTCGAGAACCTCTCGGACCCGCTGGTGGCGGGACGCACCGAGGGAATCATCCTCCGCGACATGGTCGGCCCGGAGAGCGGCTATATCGAGCTGCTGCGGGAGTTGCAGATGCAGATAGGCCAGGTCCGGCCTTTGCTCAAGACTTCCATAAGATCCGAAGCAGGCCTAGACCTCGATAAGCTCTCCGGGCGCATCTCGGACCTCACCGGGGAGCAGTGAGCCCGAATCGGGTCCTACAAGCCGATTTTTACGACAGAGACCCTCGCGAGGTCGCGATAGACCTTCTCGGTTGCACACTCGCCCACAGTACGACGGAAGGCGTCGCGTCCGGGGTGATCGTCGAAACCGAAGCTTATCGTCCAGAGGATCCAGCCTGTCACGCTTACAAAGGTCCCACGATGCGAAACCGCAACA
>JBBPZK010000140.1:0-6036 GCA_038199155.1 Rubrobacterales bacterium
TACGTCTACGACACCGACCTTTATACGACCATCTTCGAGCGGGCGCGAGAGTACACTGGCGTAAAGCTCGGGGAATCGGTGGCGAAGGATCACGCCCTGCGCGTCGTCGCCGACCACGCGAGGGGCATGGCTTTCCTCATAGCCGACGGAGTCCGTCCCGGAAACCAGCGCCGCGAATACGTTCTTAGACGCATAATACGCCGCGCGACGCGGGAGGCGTATTCATGGCTGGGGATGGGTGCGGATCAGGTCGCGGGGCTCGCGGAGGTCGTGGTTGATTACATGGGTGACTTCTACGAGGAGTTGCGGGCTGCTCGGGAGGATATCCGGCGGGTGGTTAAGGGTGAGGCGGCGCGGTTTATCGAGGTATACGACTCGGGGATGGAGCTTCTGGAGAAGGAGATTGGACGTTTGCAGGGTGGGAACTTGCCCGGCGAGGTCGCTTTTACGCTCCACGATACTTACGGTTTTCCGGTCGAGGTGACGCGCGAGGTCTTGGCGGAGCGGGGGATCTCGCTGGATGAGGCCGGTTTCGAGGCGGCGATGAACGGACAGCGGGAGCGGGCGCGGGGGGCGATGGAGGTTCACGAGCGGGTCGTGGCGGCTTTCCGGGATCGGGAGTTGAAGAGCCGGTTCGTCGGGTACGAGTACGAGCAGGTAGAGACGCGGGTGCTGGCCGTCGAGCCGGTGCCGGGGGCGGAGGGCGAAGTCTACGTGGTGCTCGCCGAGAACCCGTTCTACGCGACGGGCGGCGGGCAGGTATCGGATACCGGTTGGGTACAGTCCGAGCGGGCGCAGGTAGAGGTCGTCGAAGCTATCCCCGCCGGTGATTACCAGATACTGCGGGCGATGGCCGAGCGGCGGGAGATCCGGGAGGGAGACCCGGTAACGGCTTCCATCAACCGGGTCCGGCGGCATCAGGTCGAGGCGAACCACACGGCTACCCATATTCTCCACTGGGCGCTTAGGGCCGTGCTTGGAAAGGACGTTGTTCAGGCCGGGAGTTACGTCGGTCCTGACCGTTTGAGGTTCGACTATCGCTACTCCGGGAGCGTCGGTGATGAGGAGGTCCGGCGCGTTCAGGAGCTTTGTCTGTTGAAGATTACCGAGAACCAGCCCGTCCGTTACTATACAACTACGATGGACGAGGCTCGAAATCTCGGGGCGATGATGCTCTTCGGGGAGAAGTACCGGGACCTCGTACGGGTCGTGGAGGTGGACGGATTTTCGCGAGAGCTTTGCGGCGGGACACACGTGCGGGGGAGCGCGGAGATCGGGGCATTCAAAATTTCCTCGAACAGGAAACACGGCGCGGACCTCTACCGCATAGAAGTCCTCACCGGCCGCGAGGCGCTCTTCTACCTGATCGAAGCGTCCGAAGTCGCCGAAGAGGCTGCGAGAGGATTACGCGTCGAGATCGGCCAGATCCCGGATGCCATCTCCGGGCTGCGAGAGGAAGCCCAAAACGCCCGCGAGCTTGAGCGTGAACAGACACTCAAAGCGGGTCTCGAAGAGGTAGGCTTGCTCGTCGAGAACGCCGAGTCCGTGGACGGGGCCAGGGTGGTCGCCGGGCAGGTGGTCGCCTCCGACGTTCAGGGGCTCCGCCAGATCTCCGACGACGTAAAGAACCGGCTCGGTGTGCCTTCCGCTGTGGTCCTCGCCGCAGACTTGAACGGCAAGGCGGTAGTCGTCGCAAACCTCCACCCAGACGTCTCCCGTAAGATAGAAGCCGGGGAGATAGTGCGGGAGATCTCCGGCGTCCTCGGTGGCGGTGGAGGCGGCGGCGCGACGATGGCCCAGGGTGGCGGCGGGAACATCGAGGCGATCCCCGAAGCCTTGCTGAAAGTGAAAGATATCCTCAACCGGCGGTTGACGGAAGCTTCGCGGGCGGCGGAGTAAAACCCTTGCAGGCTTCGGAACGTGCTTCGAGGAAGGTAGCCGCCCTCGACTTGGGCGAAGTACGCACGGGCGTGGCCGTCTCAGATGTGGGTGGCTCCGTGGCGCGTCCGCTGGCTATCGTGTCTCCGGAGAGACTCATTGGATGCCTGAGAGATCTCGTAGAAGACGAGGGCGTTAAAGAAGTCGTGGTCGGTGTGCCGAAAACCCTGAGTGGAGAGGTTGGCTTCCAGGCGAAGCGGGTACTGCGGGTGCTGGATCTTCTCCGCGGAGAGTTTCCGGGAGTTCGGTTCGTGGAGTGGGACGAGAGGTTCACGACGAAGCTTGTCACCGGGTCCGGTTCGAAAGGCCACCGGAAGAAGAACCGCGAGCCGGTAGACGACCTGGCGGCCGCCCGGATGCTCCAGGAGTACCTGTACGCTAGGGGAGAAGTTGGCGGGTAGGAACAAGAAAAGCCGCAGGGAGCAGAGAGACCTTGACGAGCGTCTGCAGGCGCTGCGCTCCAGCGGGTCTTCGTCGCGCAAGAGGCGGTGGTGGGTCGTCCTCCTATCGTTGTTGTTCGGGTTGGCGCTCGTCGCGGTCGTGCTGGCGGCGATCTTCTTTATCTACACGTCGGCTATTGGCGGCAGCGGGTCCGGAGCGCCGAAAGAGGTCTCGGTCGTGAAGGGCGATACGCTCTCGAGCGTGGCTGACAAGCTCAAGAGCGCCGGTATCATAGAGAGCGCCACGGTCTTCAAGCTCGAAGCGCGGGCGGGCGGCAACAGTACGGACCTCAAACCCGGCGCCTACAAGTTTCGGCCCGGAACCGACTCCGCCAAGATCCTGAAGACCCTCACCGCAAATAAACCCGCCCCGACCTTCTCCGTGACGATTCCGGAAGGCTTGACGATCAAGCAAACAGCCGACGAAATCGCCTCACAGAGCAAAGTCTCGTCCAAGGATTTCGAGGCGGCGGCAAGAGAGACTAATTACAGTTACGGCTTCCTCAAGAGCAAGAACATCAAAACGACCGAGGGCTTCCTTTTCCCGAAGCAGTACGACTTCGAGAAAGGTGCTGACGCCCATCAGATGGTGGACCGCTTTTTGAACCAATATCTGATAGAGACCGAGAACCTGGACTTCGGGTCCGCCGAGAAGAAGCTCAACCTCAACGAGTACGAGATAGTGACCGTAGCCTCTCTCGTGGAGCGCGAATCAGCCAGCCCGGAGGAGCGTCCGCTGATAGCGTCGGTGATCTACAACCGCCTCCGACAGGGGATGCCGCTGCAGATCGACGCTTCCGTCCAGTACGCTCTCGGAAAGCCGAAAGCCGAACTCTCACTCCAGGACTTGAAGATCAATTCTCCCTATAATACTTACGAAAACAAAGGGCTACCGCCAGGCCCGATCTGCAGCCCGAGCCTCGACTCAATACAGGCCGCCCTAAAACCCGCCAAGACCGACTACCTCTACTACGTCCTGAACAAGAAGGGCACGAAGCACACCTTTACCTCAAACTACGACGACTTCCTAAAGGCGAAGGCCGAGGCCGGACGTTGAGCTAGTAGCTAAAGCTCTCGACCGTACCGGCCGATAATCAGGGAGAATCTTGGGCTTTGGTCCGGGGTTGCGACATTGCGTGCGCCGTAGCCCCAATAGCTTGGTAGGAGTAAGTAGTGAGGTTGAATGGGAAAACGCGTCTTCTCGGCGTGGTTGGTCATCCCATCGGGCATAGTTTGAGCCCGAGGATGCACAACGCCGCTTTTGCCGCCTCCGGGCGCAATTACGCTTACGTGGCTATGGACGTCAGGTCGGAGGACTTGAAAGAGGCAGTACGGGGGCTAGTGGCGCTCGGTTTCAAAGGGTTCAACGTTACTATGCCCCACAAGGAGGAGATCATTCCACTTTTGGACGACGTTGAAGAGAGTGCTCGACTCGCCGGCGCGGTCAACACGGTCGTAGTCGAAGACGGGTCTTTGCGGGGCCTAAACACGGATGGTAGCGGTTTCCTACGGGCCTGTGAGGAGCCGGGAATAGATTTCGGCGGCAAACGTGTTCTGGTCCTGGGGGCCGGAGGAGCTGCCGCCGCTATAGCTGCCTCCGTGCTCGGTGAGGGAGCTATGGAAGTTGGGATCTCGAACCGGAGCCACGCCCGCGCCGAACGACTCGCCGCTAGATTGCGCCAGGCTTACCCGTCAACCCGTATACGACTCTACCCGTCGCCAGGAGCGGAAGATACGCCAACAGAGACGTTCACCGAAGCGTTTGCCGGGGTCGAGGTATTGGTCAATGCGACGTATCTTGGTATGGGAGACGAGGATCCGCTTCCCGTACCCGAGGAGCTTTTGAGGCCGGACCTCGCGGTTTGCGACGCCGTCTATCGTCCGGATGGAGAGACGCGGCTCATCCGCGCTGCCCGTTCGCTTGGGGCGCAGACTGTCTCCGGCGAGAGGATGCTTCTCTATCAGGGCGTCGAGGCTCAGAGAGTCTGGACCGGCCTGGAGCCGGACGTGAATGTTATGAGCCGGGCGCTGCAAGACGCTGCCGGGGCTTGACGTTGAGACGACTTTCCTTTGCATCGAAATTAGTAAGCTGTAAGGAGCAAGTATGAAGGTTCTGATCGCCGAAGACGATTCCATAACCCGTAAAATAATTGGCCGGACTGTAGAGAAACTCGGCCACGAGATAGTCTCCGCCTCCAACGGCGTCGAGGCCTGGAACAAGTTTCAGGGTGACGACGGTATAGAAGTAGTCCTAAGCGACTGGATGATGCCAGGAATGGATGGGCCGGAGTTGTGCCAGAGGATCCGTCGAGCCGAAAGACCAGACTACACCTACTTTATATTCCTGACCTCGCGCGGCGGCAGGGAGCACTTGATGGAGGGGATGCGGGCCGGCGCCGACGAGTACCTCACTAAACCGCTAAACGGAGAGCAACTAAAGGCAAAACTTTCGGATGCTGCCCGCGTCGCCTCCGCACGGCAACGCTTCGACTCCGACAGAGAGGAGAATGATGCCGCCGTCGCGAACAGCGGCTCCAGTAACGGAGCAAGAGACGGCTCGAACAACGGTGACGCGGCGGGAAGTAGGGTTGCGTCAAACGGTGGGGGTTCCGCGGGTGGGATCCAGAGTAAGGTACGAGGCGGCAAAGTCTGGGACATCCTGGTCTCCCAGGGAAAGCTGAACGAAAGCCAGCTTCAGGATGCTATCGCGGCGCAGGAGAAAGACCCGAGAGAACTCGGGAAGGTCCTCGTGTCGTTCGGTTTTATAAGTGAGGCGGACCTCGCGCAGGCCCAGGCCCAGAGGATGGGTCTCGGATACGCGGATCTCTCGGAGGAAGAGATGGATCGTGGCACGGTGGCCCTAGTGGACCAGAAAGTGCTCCGCCGTCACGGGGTCTTGCCGCTTAGGGTGGAAGATGGGTGCCTGACCCTGGCTATGAGCGACCCGACCAACTTGTACGCCCTGGACGACCTCAAGATCATCTCCGGTTACCCGATAAGGCCCGTCGTCGCCACCGAGACGCAGATAAGGAAGACCCTCAACAGTCTCTTCGCCGTTGGGAGCCAGGTCAGTGAGATCCTCGAAGAAGCCGCCGCAGGAGACCAGGAGATGGAAGGTCCCGAAGAGATAGAGCTCGGTGTTGACGGTGGCTCTGAAGAGGCTCCGATCATCCGTCTCGTGGGGTCTATACTCCAGCAAGCGGTCGCGGAAGGCGCATCGGACATCCACATCGAGCCCCGCGCCGACGAACTCGCCGTGCGCCTGAGGGTGGATGGGGTGCTGCGGGGAGCGATGTCGATACCACCCAGGCTCAAGAACGGTGTGATCGCCCGGCTCAAGATCCTCGGGAGCCTTGATATAGCCGAGCGCCGGATACCGCAAGACGGCCGCTTCTCCGTCCGGCTCGGAGGCCAAAAAATAGACTTCCGGGTGGCGTCGCTGCCGACCATCTTCGGCGAGAAGATAGTTCTGAGACTGATGGACAGCTCCAGCGTCGAGGCAGACCTCACGAAACTCGGGTTCGCGCCGGAGATCTTCGAGAAATACCGGGAGGTATTCAACAGGCCGTACGGCACGATCCTCGTGACCGGGCCGACGGGGAGCGGCAAGTCCACCACCCTCTACGCAACGCTCGCCGAGCTAAACTCACCCGAGAAA
>JBBPZK010000141.1:0-6388 GCA_038199155.1 Rubrobacterales bacterium
ACCTCCATCGCGCCTTATGGGCCGTTCGAGTGCGGAGACGGAGAAGCGATCTTCCTCGGGATACAGAACGAGCGTGAATGGAAAAGGTTCTGCGGGGAGGTACTAGAAAGCCCCGCCCTGGCCGATGACGACCGTTTCGACGGCAATTCGCGTCGTGTCGAAAACAGGGATGCTCTTCACCAGGAGACCGAGGACGTTTTGCAGAAACTCTCCTCGGAGGCGGTTATAGAACGCCTGGAAGGGGCCGGGATAGCCAACGCCCGCATGAGGAGCGTCCGAGATTTCCTCGACCACCCGCAGCTCGAAGCCCGTGACCGCTGGAGAGAGGTCGGTTCTCCCGTAGGTCCCCTCCGCGCGCTCTTGCCACCGGTGACGATGGAGGGCGTGAAGCCGGTCATGTCCCCGATCCCGGAGGTCGGTCAGCATACCGAAGCTATACTCAAAGAACTAGGTTACGGCGAAGAAGCAGTTGCTTCGTTCCGTCGGGATTCCGTAATTTAGGCTGTTTCAAGCTCGTCGGATGAAGATCCCGGCCCGCCATCCTTCAGCTCTCGTCACCCAGTAATTCTTCTAGATAGCCTGTGTGGTATTCGCCGGAGCGGAAGGCTTCCTCGCCGAGCAGGCGCGTGTGTAGGGGGATGGTTGTCTTTATGCCTTCCAGGCGGTACTCGCGCAGGGCGCGGCGGGCGCGGTTTATCGCCTCTTCGCGCGTCAGGGCCCACACGATGAGCTTGCCGACCATCGAGTCGTAGAAGGGTGGGATCTTATACCCCTGGTAGACGGCCGAGTCCACGCGGACGCCGGGGCCGCCTGGTACGTCCAGGAAGGTAACCTCGCCGGGCGAGGGCATGAAGTCGTTGTCCGGGTCTTCAGCGTTGATGCGGAACTCTATCGCGTGGCCGACCAGCGGCACGTCTTCCTGCGTGAAGCTCAGAGGCTCGCCCGCGGCGACCCGGATCTGCTCTTTCACCAGGTCCACGCCCGTGAGCATCTCCGTTACCGGGTGCTCTACCTGTATCCTCGTGTTCATCTCGATAAAGTAGAAATCATCGTCGGCTTCGCCTCCTTCGACCAGAAACTCGACGGTCCCGGCGTTCGCATATCCCGCTTCCCGTGCCAGCCGGACCGCCGCCTCTGTCATCTTCTCCCGGACTTCAGAGCTGATGCTTGGTGAAGGCGCCTCCTCAAGCACTTTCTGCCGGCGGCGCTGCATCGAACACTCCCGCTCGTAGAGGTGGATGATGTTGCCTTTGTTGTCCCCGATCACCTGAACTTCCACGTGACGCGGGTTGGTCAGGAACTTCTCCAGGTACAGGGACCCGTCGCCGAAAGCGGACGTAGCTTCCCTTTTGGCGTCCTGCACCGCCTGTCGAAGCTCATCTTCATCGGCGGCCAGGCGGATACCGCGTCCGCCACCACCCGCCGCCGCCTTGACCATGACCGGATATCCGATGTCCTCCGCGGTCTGGACGGCCTCGTCGGCGGAACCTACGTTCTCCGAGCCTGGGACCACCGGCACGCCGGCTTTTTTCGCCAGCTCCCGCGCCCCCGACTTGTTGCCCAGCGCCTCTATAGCCTCCGCCGAAGGTCCTATGAAAATTATCCGGGCGTCCCGGCAGGCGGCGGCGAACGCCGCGTTCTCCGCGAGAAAGCCGTAGCCGGGGTGGATCGCCTCCGCGCCCGCCTCCTTTGCCGCCTCGATTATCTTCTCCACGTTCAGGTAGCTCTTGCCGGCCGGCGGTGGGCCGATGTTGATCGCCTCGTCTGCGTGACGCACAGGGAGCGACTCGGCGTCTGCGTCAGAGTAGACCGCCACCGCCGTGACCCCCAGCTCCTGGCAGGCGCGGATGACGCGCAGGGAGATCTCCCCCCGGTTTGCAATTAGAACCTTCTCGAACATAGCGCCCATCCTTCCACATACGAGCTTGCCCAACATCATATCCTCCTCGTGCCCCAGGCCCCGCGCCAGAATTTTGTGAGCCGTCAACACCTGGCTCGCGCTTGCCCCCGAACATTTCGGTCTGACAAATATCTTTTAGCAGTTATTGACGTGGATTTCCGGCGCTAGTAGTATCGGGCAGTCGTCAACGTAAGGGGAGTGGAAGCGTTATATGAGCCGCAACGTCGAGGCCGGGCTACCTCAGGCCCGGTACAGTTATGGCGGGGACGAGTATGTTTTCGTTGAGTTGGCGGAGGCCATGAGCCTTGAGGTCAACTTCCGGGCGATGGCTATCACGAACCGTCTCCGGGAGGAAGATGTCTCCGGCGTGACGGATATCTGTCCGTCGAACGCTTCCTATATGGTTCGTATAGATCCTGAAGAGTTGCATCCTGACGAGTTGATCTCACACCTCAAGGAGATAGACGAAGAGGTCGGCGACATCCAGGACTTCGAGTTGCATACGCGGGTCGTGGACGTACCGGTCATGATGGAAGACCCCTGGACCCACGAGGCCCTGATGCGTTTCCGGGACCGGCACCAGGACCCGGACGCGACCGACCTGGAGTATTCGGCCCGCATAAACGGCTACGACTCGAAAGAGGACTTCATAGCGGCGTTGCTGGGGTCCCCGTGGCTGGTCACCATGATCGGCTTCGTACCGGGGCTGCCCTGGTGCTACCAACTGGTCCCGCCCGAAGAGCAGGTAGAGGTGCCGAAGTACGTGAGGCCCAGGACGTACACGCCCGAGCGGGCCTTCGGCTTTGGCGGCGGGTTCGCGGTGGTCTACTCGGTCCAGGGCGCCGGCGGCTACCAGCTCTACGGCCTCGCGCCGGCTCCGGTGCTCGATGTTAGCCAGCGGCTGAAAGACTTCCAGGACTCGATCGTCTTCCCGAGGCCCGGCGATATTTTCAACTATCGCGGCATAGACCAGGAGGAGTTCGACGAGGTCCGGGCCAGGGTCGAGGATGGAACGTTCGAGTACCGTATCCGCGAGCTCACCTTCCAGCCGGACCGCTCGCTAGAAGACCCGCACGCCTACAACAAGGAGATCCTGGGAGTGCTCTATGGCGATTAAGGTCAGGAAACCGGGGCTTTTAACCACGGTTCAGGACACGGGACGCTTCGGAGAGTACGCGATCGGGATGCCGCCTTCGGGGGCGATGGATGTGTTCTCCTACCAGGTCGGCAATTACCTCGTCGGAAACGAAGAAGGGGCGGCCGGGCTCGAGGTCACTTACTTCGGGCCGGAGCTGGAGTTCACGGAGGACTGCGTGATCGCCATCACCGGCGCGGAGATGCCACCGAAGGTCAACGGCGAAGAGGTCCCGACCTGGGAGACGTTCGCGGTAGAGGCGGGAGACGTGCTCTCCTTCGATTACCTGAAGAACGGCGCCAGATCCTATCTGGCGTTTGCAGGTGGGTTGGAGGTGCCGGTCTTTTTGCACAGCCGTTCCACTTATACCCTGATCGGGCTCGGCGGCCACGAGGGACGCGCCCTCAAAGAGGGAGACGAGTTGGAGATCGGTAGGGCGGGAGATCGCTCCGGGCGTCTAGGCATGGCCGTGGTGCGAGAGCAGATCCCGGCTTATAGCAAGGAGACGGAGTTGCGCGTGGTCATCGGGCTGGCGAGCTACCGGCTTACTGAGGAGAGCCTGGAGGAGTTCCTAGGCACCACCTGGACCGTGACCCCGGACGCGGACAGGGTAGGGTATCGTTACAAGGGAGGAGAGTTGAAGTTCGTCGAGCGGGAGCAGCCGGCGGGCGCGGGCGCGGACCAGGCGAACGTCGTTGACTTCGGGTATCCGATCGGCTCTATACAGGTACCCGGAGGGGTCGAGCCAATCGTGCTGATGAACGACGCGGTGACCGGTGGCGGCTACGCGACCATAGGAGCCGTTATAAGCGCGGATCGCGACAAGCTGGCCCAGTCCAAGACCAACGACAAGACTCGTTTCCGCTCCGTGGACCTCGAAGAGGCGCTCGGGGCCCGTGAGGAGCGGCGGCGCCGGATGGCGGAGATCAAGCAAGCTCTGGGTTAGGAGTGAGATGAAGGTAGACGTTAGCTGCGACATGGGAGAGAGCTTCGGCCCCTGGAAGATGGGCTTCGACGAGGAGATGATGCGTTACATTTCCTCAGCCAACATCGCGGCCGGTTTCCACGCCGGTGATCCGGGTGCCATGCGCAAGACCGTGGCGCTTGCGAAAGAGCACGGCGTCGCGGTGGGCGTGCATCCGGGGTATCGGGACCTCGTAGGCTTCGGACGCCGGGAGATAGACATCTCTCCGGATGAGATCCACGACGAGCTCATCTACCAGCTCGGCGCCCTGCGCGAGTTCGCCCGCTACCACGACATGGAGGTCCAGCATGTAAAGCCCCACGGCGCCCTCTACATGGTCGCCGCCCGCGACGAAGAGCTATCCAGGGCCATTATCGAGGCGATACAGCGGGTGGACCGCGGCTTGCTACTCTTCTGCATGCAAGCTTCCGTAACTTACGAAGTGGCGCGGAAAATGGACCAGCCGGTGGCTGCGGAGTTCTACGCCGACCGCGAGTACAATAACGACGGACAGATCGTCTTTACCCGCAGCGTGGCCGAAGAGTTGGACCCTGAAGAAGTAGGGGAGAGGGTGGTCCGGGCCGTTACAGAAGGCAAAGTCAAGACCGAAAGTGGTAATGACATAGAGGTCGCCTCCGACTCTGTGTGCGTACACGGAGATACTCCCGGCGCCGTCAAGCTGGCCGAAGCGATAGCGAAAAAGCTTGAGGAGAACGATATTGAGATCCGCCCGTTGGGACGCGCGAAGCAGAAAGTTTCCTAGAAGGAGAAAACATTGGCAGATAAGACAGTAAAGGCGCAGATACCCGGCACTTTCTACCGTAGACCGGACCCGGACAGCGACTACTACGTCGAAGAGGGAGACGAGGTCTCCGCCGGGGACACTATCGGCCTGATCGAGGTGATGAAGTCGTTTCACGAGGTCAAGGCCGAAGAGGGCGGCACCGTCTCGAAGTTCCTGGTGGAGAACGAGGACGCCGTCGATGCGGGCCAGGAGGTCCTGGAGCTCGAATAGGGTTGGCTTTCTACCGATCCGGCGGACGAACAACCCGCCAAGGCCCGATAATATGGGACCGGGCTTATATCCATCCTGCCGGGTAGGCTTCTAGCGACACCCAGCATGATCGGTTCAACTCGTGGGAGCGCCACTTTACAAACTAGCTTCTAGTCTACTGTTTGACGGTCTGCGGGCTGTCTCTTTATCAACGCGCAAACCCTCGGAGACATCGGTGAGCCTGAACTGTTGCCAGGTTCACCATTTCAAGAGACTGGGTAAGGAGAGCGCGAGGGTTTCTTGAACAAAAACTTTGGGTGTGACTACTATAGAGGAGTTCTTGTGGCTGATACGACTCTGAGCAGAGAGAGTCTGAACATCGATGGCCGAGAGATCAGCTACCTCCACGCCGGCGAGGGGACCCCCGTGCTGCTGTTGCACGGCACCTTCTGGAGCCGGGTTTGGCAGCCGGTAATGGAGCGGATCGGGCAGGGCAACGAAGTTTTCGCCCTCGACTTTCCGGGATTCGGACGTTCCAGAGGGAAGCTTACAAGTGAAGAGGCCGAAGTCCCGGCGCTGGCCGGGTTGGTCTTGCAGGCGGCCGAGGCGCTCGGGATCGGGGGCTCTTTCGCCGTCGCGGGTCACGACATCGGCGGGGCGGTCGCCCAGCACGTCGCCGTCTCCGGACGGGGCCGGGTAGGGAAGCTCGCCCTGGTCAACAGCGTCCTCTACGACTCCTGGCCGGTACCGGCGGTCTCCCGCTTCCGCGACCCGGAACTGGCGCAAGGCATCACACCAGAGGAGCTCGTCGAGTCGCGGCGCGGGTCTTTGGGCAAGGCGATCTCACGAGACCTTTCCACATCCGAGGAGGAAGACTATCTATCTCCCTGGCGCACCGAAAATGGTACCCGCTCCTGGACGGCCCTCGCGGCAGCCGCCGACGCCCGATACACCCTGGACCTGGTCGAGCCCTTGAAGGAACTGGGGCTGCCAACGCTGCTCGTGTGGGGCGAGGAGGACGAGTTTCAGCCCGTCTCCTACGCCGAACGTTTCGAGCGCGAGATGCCGGGCGCGCGCCTCGCAACCGTTCCCGGCGCCCGCCACATCCCGATGGAAGACGGCCCGGAGCGGGTCGGGAGCCTCCTCGCCGACTTCTTCGCCGGGCGTTGAAGAGGGTGGCCGGGCCTTTGCTGCCGGCCGGATACTTCCGCCGCACGGAAAATATCGGGAAAACTTACACCTTTAGGATGACGTAGAGCTTGCGCCAATAGGTCAGGGTTTGCGTGATGGCCTGCCCTCCCAGCGGTAGCGTCTCCAGGCTTCTCGAACGAGCCTTCCGACGATGATGATCGCGTTGGAGAACGATATCCAGAAGTCGATGACTCGTCCTTGCCT
>JBBPZK010000142.1:0-3066 GCA_038199155.1 Rubrobacterales bacterium
ACGCGACCTTCAACTTCCTGGGCTCCGTCATCGGGCCGCTCGCATACCTGTTCATGTTGGTCGTGTTGTTGCTCTACGCGGTGCTGATAGGCGTCTGGCTCTCCGTGGAGCGCCGGACGATACGGGCGGAGTTGAAGGATGAGACGGAGGCTGGTGTCATCAGCCATCAGGAGTACGAGATCCTGCCAACCTACTTCCGGAGGACCGGATACTATCTACGCCTGATCTTCACGGGACGGCTCGCGACCGAACATCGCGCACGCAAGCTTCACGCCGCCGCAGTCGATCTCGCCTTCAGCAAACGCCTCGCCCGGAGTTCCCACTCCCACTCCCAGGAAGCGCGTCTCCAGGAACTGAGGTCCCGCATACAGCGGCTCAGAGGGGCAGCCCCAGCCGCCGAACGTACGCTCTGAACGAGAGGAGAGATTGCGGGCTACTGGGGTGATACTCGCGGGTGGCCGGAGCCTGCGCATGGGCCGCGACAAAGTCTCCCTCGAAATCGGCGGGGTTCCCCTCATTCAGAGAGTCCGCGACGCGCTCGCAGTCCACTGCGATGAGGTCATAGTCGTCGGTCTGGAAGACAGCGCCAAGTTAGCCGGAGTCCGGAGTGTCCCAGACTTGCGTCCTGGTCGCGAAGGGCCGTTGGCCGGGATGGAGTCGGGCCTCACCGCCTCCCGGAACCCTCTGGTCTTCGTCGCGGCCACAGATCTGCCGTTCATCCCGGCGGAGTTGGTCGGATATCTGCTGAAGCGTGTCGCCAACGCTAAAGTACGAGCGGTCGTTCCCCGGTGGCGCGGGCGACCGCATCCTCTCTGTGCCGCCTACGACCGTGGGATACTCTCTTCTCTCGGGATCTCGCTCGACAGCGAGGTTCGGGCTGTTCGTGAGATGCTGGAAGGAGTGGAAGGAGTCGAGTACGTCGAGGAAGGGTTGCGGCGATTCGGGGATCCGGACGTGCTTTTGATGAACGTCAACGAGCCGGGAGATCTGGATCTCGCCCGGACTTTGCTTCGTGACCGCGGGCGATGACGCCCGGAGAGTTGCGAGGGTTGGTTGGGGATCTGGCGGAGTTGATCCGGGTCTACTCCGGCAAGCTCCCGGAAGACGCCAAAGACGCCGATTCGGCGCGGGTCGCGGTGATACTCGGTGCGCAGGTACTGAAAGGCGAAAGGCCGAGCCCGACGCTTGAGGCCCGGACTCTCCACGCGGCGCGACTCTACTCGGAGGGCAAGGTCTCGCTGCTGGTCCCGACCGGCGGTACTGGAGAGCATCCGCCGAGCGAGGCGGAGGTGATGGCGAGAATACTGCGGCGCGAGGGAGTGCCGACCAGGAATATCCTTCTCGAAGAGAAAGCTCTGAATACCTGGGAATCGGCGTGGCTGACGGCTGAAATTTTGCGTCCTACAGGCGTAAGTGAGGTGTGGATCGTCACTGACCCTTTGCACTGCGCGCGGGCGGTATGGGCGTTCCGGGAGGTGGGGCTTATTGCTTGGGCGGAGCCGGTGTATAGTAGCCCGATGTGGAGGAAGAGGGGTTCCCGGCGGGGACAACTCGCCAGGGAGATGGGGGCGGTAGTTTGGTACAGGGTGAGGCACGGGGCAGGTTTGCGCTCCCGGCGGTAGGAGTCGGGGTTCTGGCTGTCTCGTCCGCCGCCATCCTGATCCGTGTCTCGGGTGCTCCGGCTTTGGGCATCGCTTTCTGGCGCTGCGCCCTCGGGGCCGTCTTGTTGTTGCCTGTGACGGTCGTGCGGCGGGAGAGGTTGACGGTTGGACGTCCGTTGGTCGTTCTGGTCGTTTCCGGGGTCGCGCTTGGGGCTCATTTTGGGTTCTGGATCTCCTCTCTCGCTTACACGAGCGTGGCGGCGAGCGTGGTGCTTGTCTCGACAGCTCCGGTCTTCGTGGCGCTACTCGCGTACCTGCTATTTGGGGAGAAGACTTCTCCTGTCTCCGTGGCCGGCATCCTGGTGGCGCTCGCCGGGACGGCGATGATAGCGGCGAATAGGTCCGTTGGATCCGCGGCACTGCTAGGCAACGCACTCGCCCTGGCCGGAGCCGTAACGGTCGCGGTATACGTCCTGATCGGACGCTCCCAGCGTACCGGCGGCGTCGGATTTCTGTCCTACTCCATCGTCGTATACTCGGCCGCCGCGCTTTCGCTTCTGCCAGCCGCCTTCATTGGAGGTGTTCAGCTATGGGGTTATTCGGGGAGTACGTGGGTTTGGCTGTGGGCAATAACGCTCGGGCCGCAGATCCTGGGGCATACGGTCTTTAACTGGACTCTGGGTTACGTCGAGGCGGCGATTGTCTCCGGGACGGTACTCGTCGAGCCGGTCGTCGCGGCGCTCCTCGCGTGGTGGGTACTATCCGAGAAGCCGGGTCTCGCGACCGCCGCCGGTGGCGCCATCGTCCTCGTGGGCCTCTTTCTCTTGCTCCGGGGCCGCAGTAGGATGCTCCCGCCGAAACCTACCTGAAAGAGAGTCGCGGCTCCTCGCGGCAAAAAGCTCTCACCAACTGTCGGGGCGCTTTGTTGTATTCTGGACTCTCGCGTACAGTTTTGGTCGTCTGGAGAGAAGTTTGGGACCGCTCAGGGCAGGGTTTATATATGGTATCGTCGCGGTCGTCGTCGCGCTCGTCTCGGATTTCTACTTCCTCTTCGTAAACCCGGCCGGAACTCCGGCCTGGGTGCTCGCCGTGATCCAGCAGTACCATACCCAGATCGCTCTGACGGCTTTCCTCTTCCTCGGCATCCTGGCGGCCCTCGGGGTCCGTCCAACTCACTTCGAACCCGGCGTACCTTACCGCTCCCTGCTGCTGCGCGACTGCGCGCTCGCCGCGACCCTCGTGGCCGTGATGGTCGGGGCCGTTCTCTTTTTCGCGACCGCGCTACAGGCTACCGTTTTCGCGAGCCAAGCACGCACCTACGCCAATGAAGCCGCCCCGAAGATAGTCGATTACTCGAACACGACTCGACAAGGCCTGATCAAAGGGCGCATAAAACGTGGCGAGACTCCCCAACAGGCCCGCAAACTACCACCCCCGGCAAAGCTTGAAAACGTGCGTGGAGCGC
>JBBPZK010000143.1:0-12211 GCA_038199155.1 Rubrobacterales bacterium
CCATCGTCAAGCTCCTCTCCCGCCTCTACGACCCAACCGGCGGCAAGGTCCTGGTGGACGATAAAGACTTGCTCGACATCCGGGGTTCGTCCCTGCGGGAGCGGATGGGCGTGGTCTTGCAAGACACTTTCCTGTTCACCGGGACCGTCGAAGAGAACATCCGCTACGGGAGACCGGACGCGACGCGAGAGGAGATAGCCGCCGCCGCCGAGGTGGTCGGGGCGGACGAGTTCATCCGAAACTTCCCGGACGGCTACGAGACGCAGGTGCGGGAGCGGGGTGGGCGTCTCTCGGTCGGCGAGCGGCAACTCATCTCTTTCGCCCGCGCGCTACTGGCAGAGCCGCGCATCCTGGTTTTGGACGAGGCGACGAGTAGCGTGGACCTCGCAACAGAGGCCCGCATAGAAGAGGCGTTACATAAGCTCCTCGACGGACGCACCTCCGTGGTCATAGCCCACCGGCTCTCTACTATCCGGCGGGCGGACCGCATCCTGGTCTTGAGCAACGGGCGGATCGTTGAGCAGGGCTCGCACGGAGATTTGATCTCTCGTCCCTCGGCCTACCGCCGCCTCTACGAATCACAGTTCGCCGCCTAGGGCCGCTATTTTCTAATCGTCGTCGCGGCCGTGGACTTCGGCGGGCGGGCTGGTCGCTTCGACGGCGGTGAATGGTTTGAGGATCTTGTACGTGTGAGACGCGCCCTTTGGGACGAGCCAGGAATCTCCCGGTTCGAGCAACACCATCTGTCCCTCGATGTGCAGCTCCGCGCTTCCCTGGACGACGTACCCGACGGTCTCGTAGTCTCTCTTCTCCTCGGGCTTTGGCTCACCGGCGTCTTCCCTATCCCACAGGCGCATCGAGACCGACTTGCCGCTCACCAGGTATTTCTGCCCCATCTCACCCTTCGGCGAGGTCTTGGAACTAACTTTCTTTACGCTCTTATCACTAGCCACGACTTACTCCTTACTCTTAGTTTCTATCCTCCAAAGAGACTCTTACCCGACTACCGGAAAGAGTACTCAGCGCCTCACGATTCCAGCGGGAGGTCGAAGATGGTCTCGATCTTCGTGTAGTTACCGGCTAGGCGTCCGAGCGGCTGGAGTTTGTCCAGGTCGATCCGGCCGTTCTGGTAGAGCTCATCACGGATGTGGAAACGGACCATCCTACCGATGATTAGGTGGTCACTGCCGAGAGGCAGCATACGGTCGAGCGTACACTCCATGCTCACCCCGGCTTCTTCCACGCGCGGCGCCCTTACGACCTCGCAAGGTACGGGGGTCAGGCCCGCAGCCTTGAACTCGTCGGCCTTTGGAGGATGCGTTTTGGACGACTCGTACATGTTGTCGGCGAGCGGCATCGAGACGACGTTTATAACGAACTCGCCCGTCTGCTCGACGTTGTCAAGCGTATCCTTGGTCGGCTGGTCGTCGGAGGTGCGCGGCCCGACGCTGATGCAAAGCATGGGCGGGTTGCGGGAGGCGACGGTGAAGAAGCTGAAAGGCGCCAGGTTCCGGACGCCGTCGCCACTCACAGTCGAGGTCCACGCTATCGGTCGAGGGACGACGGAGCCTATCAATAGTTTGTAGCAGCTCTGCGGGTCGAGCGTATCCGGATCTATTATCACCGGGGCCGACTACCAGGCATCCGGGCTCTCTTCTTTGAGCAACACGACCTTAAGTTTACTCATTTTACGAATGTGGTCCGGCTCCTCTAACCTCTTCGGAAACTTCGTCCTCGAACTTCCGGAAGTTGTCCTCGAAGAGTCCCGTGAGCTTCCTCGCCTGCTCGTCGTAGGCTTCTTTGTCGGCCCAGGTCTCTTTGGGGTTGAGTATCTCCGTCGGGACGCCGGGGACTTCCTTGGGTACGTTCAGGCCGAAGAACGGGTCTTTGTAGGTCTCAGCGTCGTCCAGCTTGCCGGAGATCACAGCCCGGACCATCTCGCGGGTGGCGGCGATGTCCACCCGCTCCCCGACCCCGTAAGCTCCGCCGGACCAGCCGGTGTTTATGAGGTAACAGCGGGTACCATGCTCGCGGAGCCTATCGGAGAGCATCCGGGAGTAGGTCGTGGCCGGCAGCGGCAGGAACGGAGAACCGAAACAGGTGGAGAACGTCGCCTCGACCTCGGACTCCATCTCGGCCTCCGTGCCGGCGAGTTTCGCGGTGTAGCCGGAGAGGAAGTAGTAGGCGGCCTGCTCCGGGGTGAGGGCGCTTATGGGCGGCAAGACGCCGAAAGCGTCGGCTGTCAGGAAGAGTACGGCGGAGGGATGGCCGCCCATGCCGTCGGAGACGGCTCCCTCTATGTGCTCCAGGGGGTAGGCGACGCGGGTGTTCTCCGTCAGGGAGGCGTCTGAGTAGTCGGCTTCTCGCGTCCTGCGGTCCACGGCGACGTTTTCGAGGACGGCCCCAAAGCGGATGACCTTGTAGATCTGGGGCTCTTTCTCGGGGCTCAGGTCTATTGTCTTCGCGTAGCAACCACCCTCGAAGTTGAAGACTCCCGAGTCCGACCAGCCGTGCTCATCGTCCCCGATCAAGAACCGCCCAGGGTCCGCGCTCAACGTCGTCTTGCCCGTCCCAGAGAGACCGAAAAAGAGTGCAACGTCGTCATCTTCCCCGACGTTAGCCGAGCAGTGCATAGGGAATACGTCGTGCTCTGTCGGCAGTACGAAGTTCAGGACGGTGAAGATGCCTTTCTTGATCTCCCCGGCGTAGGCCGTGCCGCACACCAGGACAACCTTGCGCTCGAAGTCCAGCCCGACGAAGGTCTCCGACTCCGTGCCGTCCTCTTCGGGATCTGTCAGAAAACCCGGAACCGAGATGACCGTCCACTCCGGCTCGAAGTCTTCCAACTCCTCGCGGGAGGGCCGCCGAAAGAGCTGTTGGGCGAAGAGAGCCTGCCACGCGTACTCGGCGACTACCTGGACGTTGAGCCGGTAACGTGGGTCGGCCCCGGCGTAGGCGTCAACTGCCCAGAGTTCTTCCAGGTTCTCAAGATACGCGCCGGCCTTTTCGAGGAGCGCCCCGAACGCCTCCGAGGAGAACGGCTTGTTGGTGTTGCCCCAGGCTACCCGGTTTTTCGTGACGTCGTTCTCGACTATAAAGCGGTCTTTGGGGGAGCGACCGGTACGTTTGCCGGTCCTTGCGACGAGTGCGCCGGAGCCGGAGATCATACCTTCCCGCCGCCTGATGGAAGTCTCGACGAGCCTCGCCGGGGGCAGGTTTTCATGCACCGTCCCGAGGTCCGACAGACCGAGGCTCTCCAGCACCGTCCTGCGTTCAACCAGGTCCATACTCAGTCCCTTTCACCCGTTTATTCAAGCTCACCGCCAGCGGGCGGCTCCCCTCTCCCTAAGTCCGGAGTCTAGCAGACGAACGTTACCCGCATCGGCGCGGCTTCGCCGTGAAAGCGTTCCTCAAAGTTGCTCCGTCGCGGGGTCGCGTTTGATTGTGGGAGCTTGTCCTGTATACTAACTAATACTACGTAACAGAGAACATACGTCCACGATCACCGGGATGCCGAACTTCGAGAGCGCATCTCTTTTTTTGTGTCTTGTGCCCGTCCTCTCCTTCGAGCGGTCGCCACGACGTAAGCTCCTTATGTGGTGACGGCTACTACACACGGCAAGAGGAAGGAAACGCTACATTTTGACGACTCAAACCCTACCAGGGGTCCGGCAAACGGACGCCTCATTCACGGACCTACCCGTCTCCGGACAGACTCATAAAGCAATAGTGGATCAAGGCTGGGAGACACCGACTCCTATACAGGCTATGGCGCTACCCGCGCTGCTCGACGGCGAAGACGTGGTCGGCCTGGCCCAGACCGGCAGCGGCAAGACGGCCGCTTTCGCCATCCCCCTGATCGAGAGCATAGACCCGAAAGCGCAGGGCATCCAGGCGCTGGTGCTCGCCCCGACGCGGGAGCTTGCGGCCCAGGCGGCGAACGACATCAAGAACCTCTCCCGCTACAGGCCGGTACATCCGGTGGTCCTCTGCGGCGGAGTATCCATAGGACCCCAGATAAAAGCCCTAGGAAAACGCTCGGGCGGTCCCTCGGTCGTCGTTGGGACGCCGGGACGCATCCTAGATCACCTGCAGCGCGGCACGCTGAAGCTCGGCTCCGTGCGATACCTGGTGCTGGACGAGGCCGACCGGATGCTCGACATGGGCTTCGCGCCGGATGTCGGGCGCATCCTCTCGTACACGCCCGAGAAAAGGCAGACCGCGCTCTTCTCGGCCACAATGCCGGGGACGATACGCAGCATGGTCAAAAAGCACCTGCGCTCCCCGAAGTGGCTCACGGTCGAGTCCGAAGCGCCGACGGTCGATACGGTGGAGCAGGTCTCATACCGGGTGGCCGGACGCGATAAGACGAGCGCCCTCCGCGCCCTCATCGACGGCGCGAAGGAGACGCGTGTGATCGTCTTTCGCAGGACGAAGCACGGGTCCACCAAACTACACCGCCAGTTGGAGCGGGCCGGGTACAAGGTGGGGCTCCTGCACGGCGGGAAGTCACAGTCACAGCGCGACAAGACACTCGCCTCGTTCGTAAAGGGCCGGACAACCGTCCTCGTCGCCACGAACGTCGCGGCGCGCGGGCTCGACATCCCGAACATCTCGCACGTTATCAACTACGACCTGCCGGAAGACGTGGAGACTTACGTGCATCGCATAGGACGAACGGCGCGGGCAGGCAAAGAAGGAATCGCCGTCACGCTCGTCGGCGAGGCCGAAGTCAAGGACTTCGATAAGATCAAACGATCCCTGCCCGCCAAAGTGCGCGAGAGCCGTCTGCCAAACGCCGCCTGAGCCGGCCCCCACGCGCTTGGATCCTGTCCGGGAGGGTAGTATCCAACAAAAAGCGTCTGGAGGTTGCGATGAAAAACCGGCAACAAGAGACCGAGGTCGAAGAATACTCCTTCGAGGACGACGGCAGAATCCCGAACAACCGGGACCTGCCGATGCTCCTCTACCCGCAAGCGCTCGGAGAGTCCGAGAGGTCTAGCGAGCGTTGCAAGGAATTGCTCGCGGAGAACGGTTGGGGCGGCGCCTGGGTGAACGGCGTCTTCTCCTACCACCATTACCACTCAAACGCCCACGAGGTGCTGTGCGTGACGGTAGGTAGCGCGAGCATCGCTTTCGGCGGCCCGGAGGGTGAAACCGTAGAAGTCGAAGCGGGAGATGTCGTGGTGATCCCGGCAGGCGTCGGACACTGCAACAAGGGTTCGGGCGGCGGCTTCACGGTGATCGGCGCTTATCCTCGGGGCCAGGAATCTTACGATATACGCACCGGCGAGGAAGGAGAGCGCCCCGAGGTTCTGGAGAACATCCGCAACGTCTCACTGCCCGAGAAGGATCCCCTGTTCGGCGAGGGAGGACCGCTGACGCAACGCTGGTCGGGGTAAAGCAGACAGCCTCGAAAAACGCCTCCTTCGAGTAGGTTTCGTGGTGCTATCCTGTAGCAGTATTAGTGGGGTATAAGGAGAGGGGACGGGGCTTGCGCAAGATCCAGACGGACGAGGTTACGGAGGCGGTGCGAAACCTGTGCATCGAGGCGAATACTCGCCTGCCCGAGAGCCACCTCGCAGCCCTGCAGCGGGCGTTCGGCGAGGAAGAATCTTCCCTCGGGCGCGAAGTTATAGAGGAACTGCTGGAGAACGCGAGGGTCGCCCGCGAGAGATGCGTTGCCTTCTGCCAGGATACTGGCTACGCCGTTTTCTTCGTCGAGGTCGGGCAGGACGTGCGTTTTGTCGGAGGTGAGATCGGGGAATCCATAGACGAGGGCGTCCGGCGCGGTTACGACGAAGGCTTCTTGAGAAAGTCAATCGTCAGGAGCCCCATCGAACGAACCAACACCGGAGACAATACCCCCGCCATCGTCTACTACGACCTCGTACCCGGCGACGATCTGAAGCTCACGATGCTCGTAAAAGGAGCCGGCTGCGACAACATGAGCGCCTTGAAGATGCTCACGCCCGCCGAGGGGGTCCATGCGATGAAGAGGTTCGTCATCGAGACTATAGAGAAGGCCGGGCCGAACGCCAGCCCGCCCCTGACCGTCGGGGTCGGCATCGGTGGGCCGTTCGAGAAAGCTGCGCAGCTCGCCAAGAAGGCGCTCACCCGGCCCTCGGGAGAGCCGAACCCGGACCCGAAACTCGCGGAGTTAGAGAGGGAGTTGCTGGAGGAGATCAACGCAACCGGCATCGGCCCGGCGGGATACGGCGGTACCCAGACGGCACTCGCGGTACACGTCGAGAGCTTCCCGACGCACATCGCCGCCTTCCCCGTAGCCGTAAACCTCGACTGCCACTCTCACCGAACCCGCTCCGTCGAACTATGAGCGGGAAACCCGAGCCGACCCACCTCGAAACACCGCTCTCGATGGAGGACATCGAACCCTTGAGGACCGGCGACGTGGTGCGACTGTACGGCGTACTCTACACAGCCCGCGACGCGGCCCACGCCAGGATGAAAGAGGCGATAGAGAATGGCGAGGCGCTCCCGTTCGACCCGGATGGTCAGGTCGTCTACTTCACCGGCCCGGCTCCGGCGCGTCCCGGACACGCACTCGGGCCGGCCGGTCCGACCACGGCTTCGCGCATGGACCCTTACTCGCCGCTACTGATCGAACGCGGCCTGAGAGGCATGGTCGGCAAGGGTCTGCGCTCCGATACAGTACGGAAGTCTATGCGTGAGCACGGCTGCGTCTATTTCGGGGCCGTGGAGGGTACGGCCGCGCTACTCGCGGATCGCGTAAAAGAAGCGGAGGTCGTCGCCTACGAAGACCTCGGGGCCGAAGCCGTCCGGAAGCTCGTGGTCGAAGAGTTTCCGGTGGTCGTGGTCAACGACCTCTACGGAGGAGACCTCTATCTGGAAGGACGGGAGAAGTGGCGGCGCGCCGGGCCTTGACTCATCGCTGTTCCAACGCGCCACCGAATGATCCGCTGCTCTTGCAGGTCTTACTTGACGTCGAAGGTGTGCTCCTCACCGGCTTGAAGCTCTTCAGTCTCGTCGCCGGCTCCTACCTTTATGGAATGGCCTGCTCCGTCGTCGTGGGTGGCGACCGTCAACTCACCGGACTTGAGTGAAAGGTCCATGGGAGTATCGCGGAAGCGCATGGGGAACGAGAGGCCGTCCATCTTTTCGAGCAGCTTCGGGGCGAAGTGCAGGGCTCCGTCGCGGACCTCGCTGCCTATGTAGCCCCGCTGCACGAGGTCCAGAGTCCCGGCCATCACGCCCATGTGGATGCCTTCTCTGGTCGTCCCGCCCTGGATGTCCCCGATGTCGCTCTCTAATGCCGTGAGGAACATCTCCCACGAGCCTTCCGGGTCTATATCCGCCTGGATCGCCGCGTGTACGACGAAACTCAACGTCGAGCCGTGGGTCGTCCGGGCTGCGTAGTAGTCGATGTTGTGTCGGGCCGTGTCCTGAGTGTACTCGTAGCCTAGTCGCTCGAAGAGCCTCTTCAGTTCATGCTCCGGGAACATGAAGAAGAGCATCAGGGTGTCTGCCTGCTTGGCGAGCTTGTAGCGGTCGGCCGTGTCACCCTCGGCCCCGAGGATGCGGTCGAGGCGCTGGATGTTGTCGTACTCTTCCCGGTAGTGGTCCCAGTCAAGCTCTTCGAGGTTCTCGTAGCCTTCGAACTGGCTTAGGACGGGGTTGCCTTCCTCGTCTTCGTAGAACGGCACGAACATCCTGCGGCTCATGTCGTCCCAGGTTTCGAGTTCCTCGTCGGTCAGGTCGAGCGATTTGCGCAGCGACTCGCGGCGGCGCTCCGGGAGCAGGTCGAGCATCTCTTGTGCAGTCTCGCAGAGCCAGGCGACTATGACGTTGGTGTAGGCGTTGTTGTTCAGGCCGCCTTCTTCGGCGTCCGGGTACTTCTCGTGAAACTCGTCCGGTCCCATAACACCGTGGATCTCATACCGTTCCCTCTCCTGGTTGAAGTGGGTGATGGAGGCCCAGAAGCGGGCGATCTCAAGCATCATCTCGGCCCCGCAATCCATCAGGAATTCGAGGTCGCCGGTCGCCTCGTAGTAGCGCCAGATGTTGTAGAAAACGGCGGCGCTCACGTGGCGCTGGTTGTGGGAGAGGTCCGGCTCCCAGGTCCCGGCGTTCGGGTTGAGGTGTACAACCTGCGTCTCCTCGTCACCATCGGACCCACTTTGCCAGGGGAACATCGCTCCTCTGTAACCGGCGTCTTTGGCCTCCGCGCGTGCCTCGTCCATGCGCCGGAAGCGGTACATCAAGAGCCCGCGGGTTATCTCCGGCAGCCGGAAGTTGAGGAACGGGTAGATGTATAGCTCGTCCCAGAAGACGTGGCCGCGATAAGCCTCGCCGTTGAGGCCGCGAGCCAGGGCACCGACATCGAGGTCGGCCGTGTGCGGGGAGCAGACGCTGAGGATGTGGTAGATGTGGAGCCGGAGTAAGAGCTGGACCCGCTCGTCTACTGGAATCTTTACGTCGCAGGCGTCCCACAGCCTGGCCCACGCCCGAGTGTGGTCCTCCAGGGCCTCGGCGAAAGTGCCGCAGCGGCGGATCGCCTTGCCAGAGTCAGCGAGCGGCTCGTTTATCGCGTGATCCCGCGAGGTGTAGAAGGAGACCATCTTCTCGACCCGGACCGGAGTCTTCTCCTCGACCTCGAAAGAGAGAACCTGATGGATATAGTCCTGCATCTGGTACAGGCTCCGCTCCGGGGAGATCAGGTCATCCTGGTTGTAGATGCGCGTGCGGGCCGCCTCGGCGACGTAGACGCGCGACTGGCGGGTCCTCACTTCGAGGGCGATCACCTCCGGGCCGAAAGTCCTCGGGGTGACCGGGTCCAGGTGGCGGCCTTCCAGGTCCTGGTAGCGAGTGACGCCGGTGTTCAGCACCCGGCCGTCGAGCGCGGTTATTATCTCTATCTTGCCCGACCAGTTCTCGGCGGTGATCTCCCACTCTATGCCCGCCTGGTGCATGTCGGCCATGCTGACGAAGCGGCGGCTCGTCAGGGTGGTCTCTCGGCCCGCCTCATCCCGGATACGCATGTCGCGTCTCAGGACCGCATTGCGAATGTCGAGCTCGTGTTTGTAGGAGAGGATCTCGACGTTGTCGAAGTCTACCGGCTCGCCGTCTTCCTCGATCCGGAGCTTCAAGACGAGCCAGTTGGGAAGGTTTACGAGATCTTCGTTCAGCACTGGCCTGCCGGCCATGATCGTCGTCTCTCGGTTGTAGCCGTTGTGGACGTAAGTACCAGGATAGTGAGCCTCGTCCCAGTCCGACCAGTGGGCGGCTCCCCGCGTGCAGAAATAACCGTTGCCGGTAGAGGTCATCGCCTCTCGCAGACCTTCTTCCTCCGGGTCGAAGGAGTCGTAGGTCAACTTCCACTCCGAAGTGATAATGTCCTGCTCTTCCAGCATTTGCGTCCCTCCTATGAGTCGTGGTCGGTAGCTCTCACCGTGCTAGCGTATCCAGGAACCGCTCTACTTCGTCCATGGTATTCAGGATGTAGTCGGCGGCGGTAGTGCGCCCCGCAACCTCCGGGTCGTCGTCGCGGCCCACGAAGATCCCGATTCCCTCCGGTGAAGTCTCCGCCAACGCCCCAAAAGCGTCCTCGTCCGTAACGTCGTCGCCCAGGTACATCGGTACCACGTCGTCCCGATCCAACCCAAGCGTCTCCAGAAGGTACAAAACAGCCTTGCCCTTGTCCCAATCGAGCTTCGGCTGTATCTCGTAGACCATCTTGCCGGGCGTCATCTTCAAGTCGTCGGGATGGTCGGCGAGGATCGAATCGACGGTCTCCTTTATGCTCTGCCGCTCCTCCTCCGAAACGAGCCGGTAGTGGACCGCCACGGAAGCTTTCTTCGGCTCGACCGAAGCCCCCTCGGTATCTTCCACCTCCTCGCCCACGCGCGTTTTTACCTCGTCGAGCAAGTCCTCGAATCCACCACCCGCCTCGTGCTCTATCGTCCCTTCCTCCGGACTCCAGATGTCGAAGCCGTGGCTCCCGGCGATGACCAGATTGTCCAGGCCCATAAGCTCCTGCACCACCTGACGGTCACGCCCGCTCACCACGCACACGGTACATCGTTCGGCGAGCCCCCGGACGGCCTCGCGCATGCTGTCGGAGATAACCGCGTCCTCCGGGCGGTCCACGATAGGCGTGAGCGTGCCGTCGTAGTCGAGGAAGACGGCGGGTTGTTTTCCGGAGAGACGTTGTTCCAGCTCTTCGTTATCGTTCAAGACGTGGGGTAGGTCCCCGATCTGGTTAGCCACGGTTCTCTCTTCCCCTATCGCGACGTTCGCTCATTCTCTTCGCGCCTCCCTCCTGCATCCTCGATCCTCTGGTGAACTATATCGGACAATTGCTCCGGATTTTCCACCACCCAGCGACGGTCCAATATATCCGCCGCGCTCACACCCTTGCGAGTAATATCCGTCGGCACAGCCACGACCCGCATTCCTGCCGCGACGCCTGCCTCGATCCCGGCGGCGGAGTCTTCGACCACCAGGAATTCCTCGGGCGGCAGGCCCATCTCTTTCGCGACGAGTAGGTCTATCTCCGGGTCGGGCTTGCCGCGCTCCACGTCGTCCATCGTAGCGACCACGTCGAAGGCATCTTCTAGGTCGAGCACGGAGAGGACTCGCCGCACCTGTCGGAGATGGGACATGGTGGCACACGCTGTCGGGTAGCCCTCTCTCCGCAACTGGAGCAGCATCTCGATGTTGTGGGGATATCTTTTTTCGAGGAGCAGGTCGGAGTCTTTTAGAAGCTCTTCGTAGTAGTTGCGTCGTATCCGCACGAGCGCCTGCCACGGCTCCTCTTCCTCCCCAGTCTCACCCGCGCGTTTGCGGGCGGCGCCCTCTAGTCCGAAACGCTCGATCAGGGCTTCCGCAACTTCCTGGCGAGAGTGACCCACGAGGTCGGAGTAGGCGGAGATCACATCCTCCTCCGAGACCTCGGGGTTTAGCTCGGTGACGGAGCGGGCGTGGGAGATCGCTTTTATCTCCTCGGTCTCGACCAGCGTGCCGTCGAGGTCGAAGATAACGGCGGATATCACGAGGGCTCCTCCCGAGGCATCTCGCCTCCGCCCTCTCTCTAGGCTCCCGCCGACTGTCGCTCGCGGAACTGCTTGGGATTGTAGCGTTCGATCCACTCGCGGTACTCGCGCACCTCGCGCTCGGCCCGCTCCTCATCCCATCCGAGATGCTTGACGGCGACCTCGGCAGCCGCCTCGTCTACGTCGAGCCCGACGTTCGCGTCGTAGCCTACCATCGTGCGCCGGAGAAGCGCGTCGGCCAGGGTCTGGGCCATCTCCTCCCGGAAAGCCCAGAGGACCTCGGCCCCGATGATGCCGTTCTCAACCGTTACGGAGGAGGCGAGCGGCTCCAGTAGTTCCAGATCGTCTCCGGCCAGAGCGATGACCTCCGAAGCCCGCGTTCCGTAGAGCTTCAGCAGCCTCTCGGCCGTCAACTCGGGGATGCTCGTCGCCGCCTTGAATCCGGCCGCGAACGCCTCGAAGTCCGAGGTGTCGCCGCCGGGAAGCGGGACCTTCCGGACCTGGCTCTTGGGTGCCTTGCGTCCCAGCTTCTTGTAGACGGCGTCGGTCGTCTGGCGGCTGAGGTTGAGGTAAGTGGTCAGCTTACCCCCGATGATCGAGATAAGCCCGCCGAACTGCGGCATCTCAAGGCTCGCGCTCTTTACCTTACCGCCCGCCGCGGAGGAACCCTTGGCGTGATCGAAGACGACGTGGCTGCGCGTAACGCCGCCCGTCTCTCCGTCCGGGTTGTAAGGCAACGGCCTCACGCCGGAGTAGGTGAACAGTACGTCCTCGCGGCGGAGGTTCGCTTCGGGGATGACGTAGTTAGTTTCGTCGAGGAGGTATTCGATCTCATCCTCGGTCGCCTCTACGTGGTCGAGGTCTCCGTCGTAGCGGAGGTCGGTCGTGCCGATGAGGTACCGTCCGTTCCACGGCACGATAAAGTACGGTCGCCCGTCCTTGCGCGCCTCGATGTACAGCGCCTCTCCCTTGGGTGCTCCGGGGAACGGGTCAACGATGAGGTGGCTGCCCTTCGTGCCGCCCATGAAACGACCGGCGTTCTCGTCGCTGTTGGAGGGCTGCAACTCCGCGAGCACTTCGTCAACCCAGGGACCTGCCACGTTCACCGTAACCGCCGCGCGCGCCTTATACTTCCCGTCCCCGAGAACGTCGTTAAACTCGACGCCCGCGACGTTGTC